>SKZL01000003.1 GCA_007127395.1 Balneolaceae bacterium | reverse complement strand
ATTCTCAACCTACGTTAAAGGAGTTTATATTAGTATCAATTCAGGACAGGAGAAATCAGGAGAGAAGTTTATCCGCCGTTTTCTGCTCGATATAGAGTTCATCGGGCAGAATAATTGCCGTCAGTTTGTTCATTCCTACATCATTATAGACACAACCGGTGTCTATGCCAATCATTTTGGATTTTCGAATTGGAAAAGCTCTGGGTGTATGGCCAAAAATGACCGTTTTCTCCCATTCAACGTTCAATGCATTTAAATGATCCCTGCCCCAGAGGAAATAGGTTTCTGCTTCAGGATCTTTTATGCTTTGAGCAATACTTTGATAAGGAGGTGCTCCGGCATGAACGAAGAAATAGTCATCAGTGTCATAATAGATGAGAGTATTCTTGTAAAATTCCAGATGATCTTCAGGCATTTCTTCTGCCAGTTCCACATTATCATAAGAGTCCAGGGTTGCTTTGCCGCCATTCATAATCCAGTGATCCCTTCTTTTGTAGTAGATCGAGTCGAGAAGCATCTGTTCATGATTTCCTCTAAGAAAGATACAATTCCGTTCATGCCTTACATTTAACAGGAAATCAACAACACCTTTGGAGTCGGGTCCGCGATCGATATAATCACCGACAAAAACATGGATATACTCCCTAAAGGGTTCAAGATTTTTCCACATCAATTTGAGTGTCTCTGAACACCCATGGATATCACCTATGGCTACGATCTGATTCTTCATCTCTTATATTCCGGAGGATTCTATCAAACCTCTTCCCTTTTTTTGAATCCGGTTTTCTTCATTAAGCCGGGTTAAAATAGCATCCAGTATTCCATTTACAAAATTACCACTTTTACGTGTGGAGTACTCTTTAGCGAGTTCAATCGCCTCATTAATCGTGACTTTAGTGGGTACATCATCGAAATGGAGCATTTCAGAAATGGCCATTCGTAGAATCAGTTTATCTATGATTGCAAGGCGGTTAACATCCCAGTTTTTAATATGCTGTTCGATCAGTTGATCATAATCAACGGAGAAATCAACAGTTACAAGGAGCAGTTTTTCTGCAAATTTGATCGCTTCCGTATCGCCTGACAGGTTCTCTTTTATGATAAGTTTTGTTGCCTGTTGAGTGCTATTTTTACCAATATCCACTGCGTAGATGGCTTTCAGTGCAGCTTCTCTGGCTTCTCTTCTGTTATGCATTATATCTGTAAGTTTTCAAAGACCTGCAAAATACGAAGCTTTCAACTTAGCTGAAAGAAGATTTCTATTGCGATTCACTCCTAACAGTTACTATATTTTAGATTCTCGGGTTTATAGCTCAGTTGGTTAGAGCGCTACGTTGACATCGTAGAGGTCGGCAGTTCGAATCTGCCTAAACCCACTTTTTTTGATCTCAGAGCTCTGAATAGTGAATGATGAGCTGAGAAGTGGTTCTGACCGATATTTAAGTAAAGTTGCCTTTCTTCTTTTGTTCATTTCTTCAGCAGACACTCTCTTGCAGGTTTTAAAAATATTTTTTGTAAAAAATAATTGAGAGAGTAAATTGCCACTTCATTGATTGCACGGACAGAATTATTTAAAAGCCTGTAAATGGAGAATTTTAATTCAATGACACCAAATTGAATTAAAATATTTATATGTAAATAAGTGAATTCTGTCGGAAAAAATCTTATCCACATCTAAATCTTACGAACAAAATAGCATGATGAAATTTGTCAAAGTCCGGTTAAGCGGAATGATGTTTTTGGAATTTTTTATTTGGGGAGCCTGGTATACGGCAATTGCAGTTTACATGGGACAGGAAGGAATGGGTCATCTGACCCACTGGCCCTATACTGTTTTTCCACTCGCCGCCATTTTTGCGCCGTTTTTTGTAGGGCTTGTTGCTGACAGATATTTTGCAACTCAAAAAGTTTTGGGGACACTCCATTTCCTTGGGGGTATCTTTATGCTGATGACTCCCATGTTTTCTGACAATCCATTGATGTTTATCATCATGCTATTTCTCTTTAACCTCTGTTATACCCCGACAATCAGTTTGGCAAACACCTGTGCTTTTCATCACATCAAGGATCAGGAGAAAGAGTTCCCGTTAATACGGGTATTTGGCACTTTAGGCTGGATTGCTTCCGGCCTTACCGTCAGTTTTGGACTGGTTTATTTCGTTTCAGGAGATCTGATTCCTGAAGCTACAGCACTTCCGCTTTATCTTACAGCTGCCGCAAGCTTTCTTTTTGCGGCTTTGACATTTACGTTACCACACACACCACCACCCGCGAAAGGACAGAGTGTCTCTTTTCGTAGTATCGCCGGACTGGATGCGCTAAAAGAGCTTGGCAGTCGCTCGTTTTACGTCTTCCTTGCAGCTTCACTCCTTCTCTGTATACCACTTGCTTCCTATTACAATTTCACACAGATCTATCTTGCTGATACCAATTTCCAATATGTTGCAGCAACACAGACCCTCGGACAAGTCTCCGAAGTTTTATTCATGGTACTGATGCCATTTTTCTTTGTACGTTTAGGGGTGAAATGGATGCTTGGAGCCGGAATGTTGGCGTGGTTTCTTCGCTATGTTCTATTTGCCATGGGGGCGCCTGAACCGACCGTTTGGATGATCCTGGCCGGTATCGCACTACATGGTATATGTTATGATTTCTTTTTTGTTACAGGCCAGATTTATGTGGATATGAAGGCAAGTGATAAAATTCGGGGTCAAGCTCAGGGCCTTATTGTACTAATCACATACGGTATCGGTATGCTGATTGGTGCTCAGGTTGCCGGTCAGACTTATAATTTATTCCTCGGTGACCAAACCAGTCTGATGCCTTCACAATGGATGCAATTCTGGTGGATACCGGCAATATTTTCATTGGGTGTGTTCTTATTCTTCATCTTCTTGTTCAATGATAAGGAGGTCGAAGAGAAGGTTAAGGATGAGGATTTGAAGGCTATATAGAGTTTCAATTCAACCTGAATTCGATTAGCAGTCAAAGGTGCAGAACGAAAACGTACTGCCTCTTTTTCGTAATTTCCATTTGAATAGTGATAATGATCAAATTCAAAAATGTTTGATCTCTGAAATCTTCAGTTTAAAATAGTTGCTCAAAATCAATATATCGAATCATATTAAATCAACGGACATATGGAAAATTTCATTCTTGATAACATGGTGCT
>SKZL01000132.1 GCA_007127395.1 Balneolaceae bacterium | reverse complement strand
TATTGATAAGAAGAAGAAAGTTCAATATTTGTCTAGCAGTAACAGGTCCATAAAAGGGAAAAAGCGGGCAATTCAATATTTATACAAGAAGAACATAACCTTTAAAAGGGAAGATGAGTGCAGGCCAAATTAAAAGAAACTAACATAACGTATTATCATATCAAGAGATCTACTTTACATAATATATATTATACGACATTTAGTTAGTGGTTGTATGTTCAGATATTAGGATTTTCATATAATCCATTTAGAATGTACCGAAACAGGATTTTAATCCCACTATCCTCATCCGATCGTTAATGACTCGTATTTCCCTCATCCGATCGTTAATGACTCGTATTTCTTGCCTTTGAACTTTTCTCTTTATGAAAATTTACGCTAATCGGATGAACTCACTAACCGTACAGACATTTCACTCTCATGAGCCGCTTCTTCCTTTTTACTTACTTTCGATTTCAAGATCAAATAAACCATCTGTCCCACAATCGATCCGGATTTTATCAAGTATAGCCTCATTGTGTATCTCTGTACCGGCTTTCACAATTCTCTCCTCTTTCTGACTGGTTAACCTGATATTTAGCCTATTGACATCAACGACCAAAATGAAAAGATTTTTCCTGCCTCTGAATTTTTCGTTTAAATATTCATTCAGATATTCCGGCCAAACAAATTCTATCGACTCTTCGTCATCTTCACTGTATGGCTTATAAACACCATCTTTATTGGCATCACGCCACTTTCTCTTGCTTACTATATGAAATATCAGGTCTCTGTTCATCCTTCTGTAATATTTGTTGCGATATGCATGATTGCATCCCCTTTATGTACAATCGGTAAATAGTTTATTCCAATTACCCGACCATCATGTCGAGATTTTACTTTCTCACTGTCGATACCAAAAGGATCGGTTATACCACCTAATAGCTGCCTTTTTTTAATTCTATCTCCTAATTGAACTTTAGGCGTAAACAATCCCGCCAAGGGTGCCCTGGCCCATAATGAACCACTGTATATCTCTGTCTTTCCCTCATATTTGGGTGGATCCCTGTCAATCATACCCAAATGTTTCATCACGCGTAAAGTACCGTCAATCCCTATCTGTATCCCTTTTTCATCAAACCGCATCGATTCACCAGTTTCATATACAAGTATCTGTTTTTTCTTCTTCGCAGCAGCCTTTCTGAATGACTGATCTATCAACGGCGAATGCAAAATGACTGGCGGTGCAAACGCTTTTGCAAGCTCCATATTCTTCTGATCTCCTAATACACACCGTATTTGTGGTAAATTGGCCCTGCTTGAGCCGCCGGTATGAAAATCAAGGCCGTAATTGATCATCGGTATAATCTCCTTCATGATTGTATACGCCACCAATTTCGCCAATGATCCAGACTTACTTCCCGGAAAACTACGATTGATATCTTTACCATCAGGAACACCTCTCACATTCTGAATAAATCCATAGATATTCATCAGTGGTATTGCAATGATGGAGCCCCGATCCGGAACCGCTAACCCTTTCACAAGCATTCTTCTGACAATCTCAATCCCATTGATTTCATCTCCATGTAACCCACCGGATAACAACAAGACAGGCCCGGGCTTTTCTGACCGTATTACACGAACGGGAAGATCTATATTGGTTTGAGTAGGAAGCTTTGCGATCCTCAAGTAGAGCTGCTTGTCTTCACCGCGCTCTATTTTTTCACCATTAATCTCCATTTTCTCAGGCATCGCTTTTTATCCTTCTTCGCCGGGAATTGCTCCGATTATTCGATTTTTCGATCAAACTCTCTGCAAATTTAACAATTTCAACTGCGATATCTTTTTGAGTAGCTTTTTCAATACCCTCCAGGCCAGGAGATGAATTTACTTCCAGTATCAGCGGACCTCTTTTGGATTGCAACATATCCACTCCGGCAATGTTTAAATTCATCGCTTTTGCCGCGGTTAATGCCACTTCCTTCTCCTCCTTGCTCAATTTGATCAGAACTCCACTGCCTCCCTGATGAAGATTGGAGCGGAATTCACCCTCTTTACCCTGTCTTTTCATCGCACCAACTACCCTGTTACCAACCACAAATGCCCGAATATCAGCACCTTTAGCTTCAGATATAAACTCTTGTACAATCACACGTGCTTTCATACTGTGAAAAGCCTCTATCATCGATTCAGCCGCTTTTTTTGTAGGCGCCAATACAACGCCGTAACCCTGGGTTCCTTCCAGTAATTTGACAATTAAAGGAGCTCCGCCAACACTGTCAATGATCTTTGCCACCTCTTTACTGTAATTTGTGAAGACAGTCTTTGGCATTCCAACGTTTGATGTGGCAAGAATCTGTAAACTTCGCAGCTTGTCTCTGGATCTGACCAAAGCCTGCGATTCAATCACCGTTGGTACATTCATCATCTCAAACTGCCTTACAACAGCAGCACCATAAAATGTAACGGATGCACCAATTCTTGGAATCACAGCTGCTACATCTTTAACTTCATCTCCATGATAAATGATGGATGGCCTGTCTTGCTCAATGACGATATCACACTTCAAGTGATCCAGAACTACAGCCCTGTGCCCCCTCTTCTCTATCGCTTCTATTAACCTTCTTGTTGAATATAAGGCTCTGTTCCTGGATAGTATTGCTATTCTCAAACTATTGTACCACTTAACTTTATGCTATTTATGTATATATTTTTTAGAAACATCCACCATATATCTTTCAGAGATAAATCTGCGTCCGATCAATACAGGATATTTCATACTCGACCGGTCAGACAGTGACAGTTGAATGGTTCTCGTTTCTCCGCAAAATTTTGCTTTCTGTTTTATGATAACACGCTCCGCTACAATACCGTTTGAGCTGCGGATTTTTTTTAATTTATAAACAGGACTCTCAAATGGCTGACTTTTGTATTCTGGATGAGTGGGATCCAATATATGAAATCTCACCCACTGCCTCTCCTTCTTTTTGAAGAACTCAAGATTATGACAGTGTAAACTGGATGTATAAGCACCGGTATCAATTTTTGCATCAAGTAAATCATCCAACATATCCGGTAATGAAATCTTTTCAAGCCGGCCGATAATTAACTTTTTATGAGGTTTGCTCTTCAATTTTTTTAACTTTGTTTGTCGAATAAAATAAGACCTTTTAAGTTGGCTTGCATTTCCTATTTTTA
>SKZL01000248.1 GCA_007127395.1 Balneolaceae bacterium | reverse complement strand
GCGGTGTAAAGAAATTCTTGCTGGTCACTTTCACAGCCAAACAGTGACTGATCTTCAGCGATAACAAAAAAGGGATCGGTCTTTTTCCAGGCATTTTCCTTCATCAATCTGAATGCAAGTTCAGCACCATGCAACTTATCCAGATAAGGATTGAAAAAGAATTGATCTGCTCGAATAATATTCCGGTTCCATATCAGGCAACTGTCGTCCGGAAGATCCCCATCACCAGCTGCATCGAACCAGGCCAATGGCCTCTGAGGAAGCGGATAATCCATTACCCAAAATGCGGCCGGCTCTGCCCTGAACCGGTTAACAGCCTCAACCAGAAGAGATTCATTCAGCCTGTCGGCACGCAGAGGAGCCCAAATCAAAGCGCCTTCAGCATGCATGAGAGCCTCATTTAAAGAAACACCCCGTCCCCGAACTTCCGTGTGATCAAACAGATATACCCGTTCATTTTTACTCTTCGCTATCTCTCTTTCAATAAAAGTACCCGTGACAACGTCGGTCGAATCATTGATGACGATCACCTCGAAGTGATCACCGTCAAACGATAGAACCCCATTCAGCAGTTCGTTGAAATGCTCCTCTTTTCCGTGAGTAGATAATATGATCGAAAGCCGGATTTTATCCTTCATACATGAATCTGAATTTTCTCAAATATACAACAAACCAACTGGCTGTAAAAAGGTATTCCTACTCATTTTTCACTTTGCAAAGATCTGGCTTTCATCTTTGAATGCTTTAAATTCCAAAGCATTACCGCTCGGATCAAGCAGAAACATTGTCGCTTGTTCACCGGCTTCACCTTTAAACCGTATATATGGTTCAATGATGAACTTTTGGCCACTCTCCACAAGCCGGTCAGCCAGTGCTTGAAACTCATCCCAATCGAGGATCACACCAAAATGTTTTGCCGGAACCTCATGGCCATCAACTTCATTGGAAGCAGATTTACCCGCATCATCAGGACTTAAATGTGCAACAACCTGGTGTCCCCAAAAATCAAAATCGATCCATTTATCAGAGCTTCTGCCTGTTTTGCATCCTAAAAGATCTCTGTAAAAGATAAGTGTCTGATCCAGTTCTTTTACCGGAAATGCGAGGTGAAATCGGGGTATCTTCATAAAAAATGATTTTTTTGTTATATGTGCTGATTTTATTCACTGAACCTGCTTATATGAACCGCAGCGAAACGGCCATCAGGAATTTTATATTCCTATATCAAATAACTCCAATCCAATTAATCAAAACCCTCTATCAAGATCGTTCAAAAAGCGTTCAATCCGGCGTGCATTAACTCCGACATCACTTCTTCCGATTCTTGATTTGGATCTCATGTCTACGCGTGTGTCACCGTTGTCATCGGTAAAACGAATGACCACATCGTCACTAAAACCGAACCAGGGTAATTTTTCAGTAGCTTCTATCCTCCCCTCACTTCTGTTAATCGCAACCAACTGCCATTTTCTGTTCACAACAATCATCACTGCCCGATCCATCACCTGTTGAAGGTCTTCATTCAAAACAAGTGTCTCAATTTGCGGGTAGGCTTCACGTTGCAAAGCAGCCGTCTCCTCACCTGCATACTCCGGTGGATTTGGAGCATCCTCCCTCAGACGGATTAAAGCCACAAAGTCCGGCGGGTTTACCAGATCAGTTGTTATGTCATGAATAGGCGGAACAGATTGTGCTTTTTGCTGCCAGTATAAAGCTGTTCCTGAAATAATGAGTGTAATAAACCCGGAGATCACCAAATAAGTGATGATGGCTGCACCTGATTTCCGGTTCACCCAGATGGCAATCACATTCATAACAAAAAGAGCCATTGCAGCATAGGCACTATATCGCATAATTGAGAAACCAATTCCCAGCGACCAAATCCCCCATTGGTAACCATACCCGCTGATCATAAATAAAAATGCTGCAAATATTGATAAATAGAGCAGTATCCGAGCCATTACTATTCCGGTTTAAGACCTTGATTGAATCTGAAAATACAAAAAGACGGGATAATAAAACGGAGAATCAATTCCCTATTAAATTAGCCATCGATTAGATTTCACCGTATTTTTGATGCACATTCACTGCAATTAAAACGATAAGTTTAAATAATGAAAGGCACTGTCCGAGTTCGATTTGCACCTTCACCAACCGGTTTTTTACATATAGGCGGTTTACGAACTGCCCTTTACAACTACCTCTTCGCCAGAAATCATGGCGGGAAATTTATTCTGAGAATTGAAGACACCGATCAAAACAGGTTCATCGAGGATGCAGAACAAGATATTCTGGATTCACTTGCCTGGAGTGGTATTGTTGTGGATGAAGGGCCTGAAAATCCGGGTGATTATGGCCCTTACAGACAGAGTGAACGAAAAGATATTTATCATAAATATGCCCGCGAGCTTATTGAGAAGGGTGCAGCCTATTATGCCTTTGATACTACTGAAGAGCTGGACGAGATGCGTGAACGATTACAAAAGTCGGGAAACCCCTCTCCCAAATATGACTCTATCACACGTCAATCAATGAAAAATAGCCTCACACTTCCTGCTGAAGAGGTTCAAAGAAGATTGGATGCAGGAGATGAGTATGTTGTGAGGCTAAAGGTTCCCCGAAGGGAGACCATACGTTTCACGGATCAAATCCGCGGACATGTTTCGTTTGAATCGAAAGGTCTCGACGATCAGGTTCTGTTGAAATCGGACGGGATGCCGACCTATCACCTGGCTAATGTTGTGGATGACCACAGTATGCAGATTACGCATGTGATCCGCGGTGAAGAGTGGCTCAGCAGTACACCCAAGCACGTTCTGCTCTATCAGGCTTTCGGATGGGATCTGCCTGAAATGGCGCATCTGCCACTGATTATGTCACCAACCGGCGGAAAATTGTCTAAACGAAAAGCTGAATCAGAAGGAATACCGATCAATACCAGAGATTATATCACAAATCATTATGAACCAGAGGCTCTGATCAACTTTTTAGCTTACCTGGGCTGGAGTCCGGGCGATGATTCTGAGATACACTCCATGGAATCCCTCTGCCGGCAATTTACTCTGGAGAGAGTAAGCAAAGGTGGCGCCGTTTTTAATCATAAAAAATTGCTCTGGTATAATGAACACTATCTCAGAAGTATCAGTAACAGGGAACTTGCCGCACGGATTAAAGAGATCACTGATGATGAATCGGTTCAAG
>SKZL01000367.1 GCA_007127395.1 Balneolaceae bacterium | reverse complement strand
TATTGATCCTTTCTCGATTTAGGTAACATAATACTCAATGCATCTATTCTCTTTTTTGAGTCATCAGGCTCACTGCAATAAATGAGATTGCAGAAGCAGTGATCCTAAAAACATTTATTTTAGCTGTCTTCAATCGATCATAGTCCTCTGTCTGCTTTGGTAACATAATACTCAATGTATTCGATCTCTTTTCTGAGTCATCAGGCTCACTGCAATAAATGAGATTGCAGAAGCAGTGATTCCAAAAACATTCGGATCAAGGTTGTAAGGTAAGCCTATTGAGAGATAGCGTAAAGTTAAAGTTGTGACACCCCCTACAATCATTGCTGTCATTGCACCGGACGGCGTACTCTTTTTCCAATACAAAGCGCCAATAACGGGCACAAAAAGTCCGGATACCATAAACGCATACGAATCGAGCATCAGATCCAGTACATTTTCCATAGACGCTGCAAGCAGAAGAGCCAGTACTCCAATGATCAGTGTTACAAATTGTGAAATCCTTACAAATCTTTTTTCATTCGGATCAAAACCTGTGAATTTCCCGATAATATCGGTAACCACATTACCGGATGATGCCATCAGGCAGCTGTCGGCTGTTGATAATATTGCGGAAAAGTAAGCAGCCATCATAATGCCCAGAAATCCAACCGGAAGTACGGTTCTGAGCAGCATTGGCAGGCCTGTTTCCGGATCGGTTTCCATTACATCGGGTGCCCCCAGGTAGGCAAACATTCCCTGTTCGGCGGCTACTCTGGCAAAAAGTCCGAGTGTAACACCTAAAAATGCCATGATTGGCCATTCGAAAACACCTGCAAGATACCACGCTTTCTTGGCGGTCTTCTCATCATGGCAGGCATAGATCCTTTGATAGAGCGTCATACCGACAAACCAGATTGGAATAATCGTTACTGCCCAGTAGACAAGATCCTGCCAGGAGATATTGGTCAAAGAGAGCATCTCCGGGCCTACCGAAGATCGAATTGCTTCCATCCCTCCTATCTCAATAAATGAGATGGGTAATCCTACCAGAATCAGTCCTGTCATCAGGAGTGCCCATTGAACGGTATCGGTATAGATCACAGCTTTCAAGCCGCCTAAAACCGTATAGATAATGGCAACGATTCCCATCAAATAGAGGGCGGGGGTAAGGTCGAGGCCTACAAATGTCCCGCTTGCCAATTTAGCTCCGGCGAGCATCTGTGAACTGGTGAACCCTGCATATCCCACAGCAGATATGACAGCGGCTACCATGGCGACACGTGCACTGTAATAATGTTCAAAAACCTGGGGAAATGTATATGCTTTATCAAAAACCCGGTTTCCCTTGATTTTAGGGATCAAAAAAACAGCAGCCAGCCAGGCACCCAGAAGCCCTGTAAACAACATCCAGGAACCGGATAAACCAATCACAAAACCGAGTCCGCCAAGTCCGATGGAGAATCCGCCCCCTACATCGGTGGCAACAACAGAAAGGCCTATATGGACGCTACCCATTTTTCTGCCGCCCACATAGTAATCATCACCGGTTTCATTCTTTTTGAAAAAGAAAATACCGAATGCAAACAGTCCCAGAATGTAGATGACAAAAATAAACAGGTCAATCAAATGCATAATACAGATCGCATGTTCTCTTGAAAAAGTATCCGTATAACTACGGATTCATTTACTTGAAATCAAGTATGGACTAACTGAATTGATTTTCTTCTTATGTTTTTCGATTAGAGGGCTTTATATTCCGCTAAGAGGCACTTCGAAATTGGATCCTGAAATTTCGAAAAGGACTAACCAAAAACATCTTCTATGTCGATACTCGGAAACGATGCCGGATCATTTATTAAATGGCGGCCATTAACAATCGAACATCTGGTTTCGAATTATCGTCTTACAGACATAAATCTTTTGGTATATCTGGCCGGCTGGCTGTTCCTTGTAACTATCAGCCTCTACTTATCTGCCACTATATCAATTCAGGATTATCTGAATGTATCATTGGACAGGTCAGGTATTATCGACCTGGTAGTATTCAATCCAACCCTGATTTTGGGCATACTTCTCTTTTACTGGTTTGGGTTTGAGTGGGGATTTATTCCCGTTTATTTGAGTGCTTTTGCGGTTGCCAGTTTATCAGGTATACCTGTATTGTTGTCTTCGTTGATCGGATTATCCTTTGTACTTGGGATTGGGTTTTATGCAATGGCATATCAAAGTCTTCGCATCGATTACAATCTCAGAAATCTGAAAAGCTTTACCTTTTTTATTGTTGTTACATTTCTCGCCTCCTTTGCCAGTTCGATGGGTGCATTTATCTGGGGATTTTTCCACCAACTTTCTGTCAATGAAATCTTAACCATCTGGAAAAGCTGGTGGACCGGCATCTTCTTCCAGACTGTTATCTTTTGCGGAGCTGCACTCTTTTTACTTACACCGTATGTTGAAAAGTGGAAAACAAAATAGTTCACTCTCCCACCTGAAAAAGAGGTATCAGCACTTTGGATCTATGGCTCTGTAATCACAGTTGCCGTTACTCTTGCGCTGTTTATTTTCTCCGGGTATACACTTGGACGGCTCAATATTCAGGAAATTGTTGATAACTACCAATTTGTTCCCGCCGTTGAGCTGCTCGGTTCCATTGAAGCATTTGAAATAATTGTCTGGATCTCCCTTGGTTTGATTTTGATCACTGCGACCACTGCGATCTATCTGCTGAACAACTGGAATTTAACTCTTCAAAATAAAGTAGACAGCAGAACGCGAGAACTGAAAAAGAGTAACAGCAAATTAGAGACGTCACTTTCAGAAAAAGAGATACTCTTCAAAGAGCTGCAGCACCGGGTAAAAAACAATCTTGCACAGGTATATGGCATGCTGGAGCTTCAGGAGATTATGAGTGAAAATGAAGAGCTCACTTCATTATTGAAGGTCTCCAAAACTCGTATTCAAACCATGACAATGGCCCATGAAGCACTCTATAACTCATCTCAATTTACGAAGATCAGCTTGAGAGATTATGTTGAGAACATTGCTGTTTCTACACATGAATCCTTTCTGGACAATCAAAAAGAGATCGAATTGAAATATGATATCAATGATATTCAGATCGATATGAGCAAAGCTATTCCTTTTGGGTTGATGGTCAGTGAAATATTGATAAATGCTCATAAACATGCCTTTAATGGGAAAGATAAAGGGACAATATCC
>SKZL01000286.1 GCA_007127395.1 Balneolaceae bacterium | reverse complement strand
TAAACTCTTTAAAAGAACGTAAGTATGACCTTGCCATCATGAGATCATTAGGCGGATCAAGAGTCAAACTCTTTCTGCATATCATCTTGGAGGGAATGATTATTGCGCTGGCAGGCGGCCTTTTGGGAATCTTACTTGGCCATATGGCCATAGAAAGCGCAGCGCTGTTTCTTGAAGAGGTTCAACAATTTGCCGTTAGCGGTCGCGTTTTCATTCCGGGTGAAGGCCGGGTGTTATTGCTCGCTATCATCATTGGACTGATTGCTTCAATTATACCGGCCATTCAGGCGTATAAAACAGACATCGCAATAACTTTATCGAAATCGTAAATAGAATAATCACTAACATATGAATACCTTTAGAAATTGTCTGCTTCTAACGTTAGCACTCCTCTTTTTAATCGGATCTACCGTAAAATATAATGAAGACATCGAAAAACTGGACTGGTCGGTACTGTCTAGTGTGGATTGGGTCTGGGAAAATAATTACTATCAGGCCATTTTCAATGAAGAACAGAAAGCATTGGATGGAAAAGAGATGATGATTGAAGGGTTTATGTATCCATTGGAATATACCCGTAAACATCAAAATTTTTTGGTCAGTGCAAGCCCGATGGCCAATTGTTTTTTCTGCGGCCCCGGTGAAGCGGAAGCCATGATTTACGTTCAGACCTCTGTGCCAGTCGACTATGTCTATGACGCGATGACGCTGAAGGGAACATTTCGTTTGGTGAATGATGCCAGCATGGGGATCATCTATGAACTCAAAGACGCGCAACTTGTAAGACGTTAAATAAACTTATTTCTGAACCCTCTCATTTCCATATCAATACTTAGAGCTCTTGCAGCCCTTATCACTGCAGCTGGATTGTTTACTTCGACATTCCACTCCTATGTGCATGTTGCGGAAACATTTTTTGTTCATGTTGATCATCATCATCCGAAATCTGATAATCATGCTGAACCGGATCATGATGATTGTTTACATTGCGTTCTTTCATCAAACGTCATATCTGAAAGTAGAGATCATCCGTCAGAATTACCTCTGTTTGCTATTCCTTTCAAATCATTTTTCAACACTGATTACTTCTTTGAAACTCCCGAGACTGGTTTTTCTCTGCGTGCCCCTCCCCTTTTGAACGTGTAATCATACCTATCATTTCAACACCGGTAGGTCTATCTGCCGGAGTTTTCCATACACGTTCCGTCAATTCCCTTTTATCAAGGGACTAAATAGAATAAAATGCACCTAAATAAAGTACCTATTACCATATTATGCGGTTTTTTGGGATCCGGTAAAACCACACTGTTAAATCATATTCTCGAAAATCATCAAAACCGGAAAATTTCAGTTATCGTTAATGAATTTGGGGAGGTCAATGTGGACTCCAAACTCGTAAAACACACAACTGAGAAAATGATCGAACTCTCGAATGGCTGTATCTGCTGTACACTTCGTGGTGATCTCATCGAAGGAGTTGATGAACTTATTCGCAATCACAATGTTGACCATATTGTGATTGAGTCAACAGGAATCGGTGAACCGATTCCGATTGCACAGGCTTTCTATGTACATCCGGAACTTTTAGAACTTAATTCGGATATCCCATACATTCAGAACCGTGTTTTTGTTGATGCGATCATCACCATGGTTGACAGTGCACAGTTTCTTGAGATGTATCAAAGAAATACGACCGTTCCCGGTGATCAATTTGGCCGTGGTTATGGACAACTACTCGCAGAACAGATTGAAGGAGCCGATATCCTGATTCTGAACAAAAAAGATGCTGCAACAGATGAGCAGATCAGAACTTTGTATGAACTCTTTCTGACAATGAATCCCAGAGTCAAAATCCTGGAGGCTGAATATGGTAAAGTGGATACATCCGAAATCATCGACACGACCATATTTGATATTGAAACTGCCGAAAAGTCATCATTATGGATTGCAGAACTTGAGAAAGAAACCTCATCTGAATCGGAGGAGTACGGTATTGAAACATATATTTACTCTACAAAAGAGAGATTTGATGAGCAAAAGCTGATCGATACCCTCAATGGCGGATTACCCGCTAATATTTTGAGATCCAAAGGATTGATCGCTGTAGAAGGATTTGATGCTGCTTTTCTTTGGAGCCAGGCAGGTAAATTCTTGCAATTTCAGCAAATCGGCCGGTTTGCTGACCCTCAAAATGCAAAAACAGAAATTGTATTTATCGGTCAGAACCTGGATCGAAAAATGATTGATCAGCTTTTGAAACAAGCTGAAGTCGTCAACTTGTGATATGGTAGAACTACATCATAAGAACTCTAGTGTGTGTGGGTATGATATACCTGCACTCTCCTAATTAACTTCTGAAAAGCCCATGAATTTCCTGTTTCGATAATCACAGTACATTGGATATTTAATTAACGGAAACAATAGTTATACTTAACTAACATTTTGGTTAGTTTTGGCTAATTATTATATTGATATGAAAATCACAATCTTTAAATTCGACCACTAAGTATGGTGAAAAATTCCACAGATTCACATCGATGGAAATTTGCGGTTATACTGACTCTTGCTCTGTTTATGGCATTTGTATATCCCGCACACCTGATTGTGGACCATTCGGGTATATTTCATCAAAAGAGTAATCATTCACAAAATGAAAATACCCAGCCTGATGATGAACTCTGTCCTTTTTGCCTGAATATTTTTTCGATGGAGATGTCTGATATCGTAACTCAGGTTTATTCAGGTATCACAGAGTTTTATTTTCCGGATCGAGACCTATTCAGAAACCGCCAGCAAAATGTCACAATAGACGCGCGTGCTACGCCGTCTCATCTTTTGATTTTAGCCTGAAGTTTCCAACACATAATTTCAAAAGATTTTTACAATGAATATTTATAAACCAATACTTTTCTCAGTTTTACTGTTGCTATTTGCATCCGGTGTACTTTATGCCACTGAATTAAATCCGGACAATCCTCTTAAAGGTGAAGTTATTCAAGCCGTAACAGGAGAACCAATCCCGGGAGCCGTCGTCCTGATTGAAGAACTGAACCGTGGCACTGCTGTAAATTCAGAGGGTTTTTTTGAATTTTTGAATGTCGAAACCGGAAGCTATACAATGACAATTCGTGCCCTGGGATTCAGAACAATTGTTCGTGAAGTGAATCATCCGGTAGATGAACCTTTGATTTTCGTGCTTGAAGAAACTGTATTAAGAGGTG
>SKZL01000308.1 GCA_007127395.1 Balneolaceae bacterium | reverse complement strand
TTTGAAGGCGCACTGGGGTTCAGTATGAATGTATCACAACTTGCAGTTGGCGGCGCTGAGGCACTCACGCCAAATGCCGAAAGTTATTTTTTGGCAGGCTATCTCTATGAGGAGATCCAACTGAATTCAGCTTTTAATATCAAAACAGGCGTCAGGCTCGAATTTAAGGAGACTTTTGTAAAGACGAATGAAGTCTTTACAAATGCAGGTGCATTTGAAGATCGATCAGATCTGATATTTGCAGGAGCCTTCGGCCTAAACTACTCCCCAACCAGCAACTGGGAAGCAGGATTTCAGGTTGCGAGAGCGTTCCGGGCACCGGGTGTTGAAGAACTCTATTCCAATGCAGTCCATCTGGCAGCCGGTTCATACGATATTGGTGAGCCAACCCTGGAAAACGAAATTAGCGTTGGCACCGATCTTTTCCTGAAATATCGAACAAACCGCATCTACAGTGAACTCTCCCTCTATCTAAATCGCATGAACAACTTCATCAATTTCTCCCCAACCGGAGAAACTCATGCCCCATCCGGGCTACCGGTATTTCAGTATGGATCGACCGATGCCCTGCTTTACGGTTTTGAATTTCAAACCGATATAATTTTTACTGAACAGTTTCGCACAGGGATCGGCTTTGATTACGTCAGAGGCCGTGAACGTACGGGTGAACAGAATGACCTGCCCTTTATTCCACCTTTCCGCACACACCTCTCTATGATGTACGATGCAGGTGATTGGTGGGCCGGGCCCAGGCTAAGAGTTGCAAATTCCCAAAAACGGGTTGCCCCTAACGAAGACCCGACCGATGGGTACCTGCTCGTCGGGATGGATGCCGGATACCGGTTTGGCCACGGTGTTTCATTCACCCTGCGGGTCGACAACCTGCTCAATGAAAGCTATCGTGATCACCTGAGCCGCGTGGAAGACCGTAACAACCCGATGCCGGCACGCAATATCAATGCGATGCTGCGATGGGAGTTTTGATACCAATGATCAGGAATTCACTACAAAACTCATAACGTTCTCTTAAAATTGAGTTGCTATATTTATATTACGAAACAATATAGATCTCAAACTCATACTCCATCCACTATGGCAGCTAGTAAATTTCTTCGGATTCTGTTCATTTTTGCCGTTTTATATTTGTTCAATAGTAACATTTATGCACAACAAAAATGGATAGCATCACCTCAAATCATTGGAGAAAATAATGGATCTCAGACCATTACCGGAGTTGTTTTCCATGACCTTAATCAGAATGGAATACTGGATGAAGGCGAGTCTGGCGTTCCGGGTGTATTGGTATCAAATGGCCTCGACTGGGTTCGAACGGATGAAAATGGCTATTATTCAATTTCCGTCCGTCAAGATATGAACCTCACCATTGTTCAGCCTTCCGGTTGGCGCGTCCCCACCGATCACCGCATGGTCCCCCAATTTTTCTACATCCACAAGGAGGGCGGTACCGGTTATGAAATGAGATTTGGTGGATTGCCGGATACCGGCCCTGCCCCCGCACAGATCCATTTCCCCATCATTCGTGATGGAGCCGCCGGCAAACAATTTTCTTGTGCCATAATGGCCGATCCACAGACGTATTCAAACGAACAGCTTAGCTGGCTCAGAGATGGTGTATTCGCCGATATCATTGGAGCCGGTTACCAACAGAGCGACTGTATGATTCTGCTTGGTGATGTTGTTGGCGATGACCTGGGCCTTCTTGAACGGCTTCTGGAATTGGGCGCCGCAAGCAATATGCCTCAGTGGTTGGTTGTAGGCAATCATGATTTCGATTTCGATACGAAAACGAATGCAGATAAGACGGATTCCTGGAGACGCATTTACGGGCCAAATTATTACGCTTTTGAAATGGGAGATGTCCTCTTTGTGGTTTTGGATAATGTCTACTACCCCTGCGGAGAGGAAGACCTCGCACGTGGCCGGTTGAACTGTTCTGAAGATCGCAGCCCAAGTTATAACGGACGGCTGACCGAAACACAGTTTACATGGCTTGAGGGACTTATTGAAAATACACCGGAAGACAAACTTATCGTCTTCAATACGCATATCCCCTTTGTCTCTTTCGTGGATTCAAGGAGTGGCCAGCACCAGACAGATGAGCTATACAAAATTCACAATCTTGTCGAAGGGCGTGAAGCCCTGGCTTTTTCCGGGCATACACATACAATTGAAAATCATGCTCCGGGACAACTATTTGACGGTTGGACAGAAAGCACGGGAACCGGACCTCTCCCTTTCCGTCATGTGATTGCAGGAGCCGCTTCAGGTGCCTGGTACCAAGGCGATTTTAACGTTTATGGAGTACCCATGGCTCTACAAAGAATGGGTGCGCCCATGGGTTATATTCATATCGATTTTGACGGAATTCAATACCGGGACAGATACATCGGTGCCCGAATGGGTAAAGAGCGGGGACAATGGATCGGTTTGAACACACCAGCATTTCGAAACTGGTACAACACCATCACCGAATGGCTGGATTTGCCTCAATCCGAGAGAGATGATCTCCCTCCCTACTCCATCAATGATCTGCCTGATACAAAAATATTGACACCAAAAGATTTTAGAGATGGTGTTTGGTTAACCGCCAACGTTTGGTACGGTTCAGCAGAAACCGTTGTTGAAGCGCATTTACCAAATGGCGAAAAAATAACGCTGGAGCGTACACAGCAGGGAATGGGTGAGCAAGCTCTTGTTGGAGCAGAGTGGGCCGATCCCTTTGCAATCGCTCGTCAGTATTCAGTTGCCCGCTATGCATATCAGAGCAGTGAAGGCGAAGAACGTGCACAGGGAATCGAACTGTTTCGCGGTCGTGTAGTTGGTCCGGCAGCCCCTCAGCCTCAGAGTTCCATTTCTGACCGAAATATGCACTTATGGCGAGTAATGCTGCCCGTTTTGCCACTGGGTGTACACACAGTTGAAGTAGTCAGCACTGATCGAAACGGACTTCAATATTCCGACAAGATTACAATCGAGGTTAGAGAAGAGCTTCCACCACGTTATTGGAGACATGAGTTGTGGGAATGATATCGGCCTTCGACTATAGATGTCTGCCGGAATCTCTTCATAATTCACCTCACTCTCTTCAGAAGGGATAGAAAAAAAATATCTACTTATAAAATATATAATGCTCCTTTTTATGCTTCGAATAAAAATAGAATCAAAATCAGGCCTCTATTGATTTCTGAAAACCAAGATTT
>SKZL01000111.1 GCA_007127395.1 Balneolaceae bacterium | reverse complement strand
TTCAACAGCATCGTAGTATAGCTTTTTGATCCGGTCTGAATCGGATTGGAACTCTTTACCGAGCTGTTTACTGCTCATCCCGCTTACATACTCCTCATAAAAAGCTTTGGTGTTGTATGAGGATTTAGTTTCATTTTTTAAAGCCATATTCTTGTCTGTTAGTGTTCTTGACTTTACGGAAAAAGAGAATAAAAGTTTAAAATAGAATCAGTTTCGAAAAGTTTTTCCTTCACTGACAATTTTTTTGATATAGGGGTTTGGCCTGTATCGATCCTCATAATAGGTCTCATAGAGTTCTTGCAGTTGTTTCAGTACATTTTCAGCGCCGATCTCATCACCCCATTGTAACAAACCTTTCGGATAATTTACCCCGTTGGTCATGGCAAGATCAATATCCTCTGCGGTTGCAATATTCATAAACAGGGCATCAGCTGCTTCATTGATCAGCATCACCAGGATTCGATTAAAAATCATTTCTCCTTTCTGTTGATCCCTGTCTGGAGCAGGATTGTTGGCACCTTCACGATAATCGTAAAAACCGATTCCTGACTTTTTCCCCAGACGACCGGCCTCTACAAGCCTTTTTTGTGTAAAAGAGGGTTTAAATCGCGGATCATAAAAGAACTCTTTGAACACTGTCTCAGTCACTGCAAAGTTAACATCATGGCCGATCAGGTCCATCAGTTCAAAAGGGCCCATTCTGAAGCCGCCTATCTCTTTCATGGCCCAGTCGATAGTAGCCGGGTCTGCAACTCCTTCATCATGAATCCGAAGAGCTTCACCATAAAAGGGCCGGGCAACACGATTTACAATAAATCCGGGTGTATCCTTGGCTGTAACAGTGATCTTATTCCATGACCGGATCAGTTCACCCGTAACTTCAACTGTTTTTGGGGTTGTCGAAATTCCGGGAACCAACTCAACCAGTTTCATGAGCGGTGCTGGATTAAAAAAGTGAACTCCTAAAAAACGATCCGGTTTTTTCAGAGCTGAAGAGATGGATGCTATCGAAAGTGAAGAGGTGTTTGTGGCAATAATTGTATTTTTTGGAACCATCGCTTCAATGCGTGCAATCTGATCCTTTTTTACCCTCAGATCCTCAATTACAGCTTCCAAAACCAAACCACAGGAAGAAAAATCATTGATATGATCCACATAATGGACCTTAGAAAGAATCTTATCTACTTCTGCCTGGGTCATTCTTGCTTTCTCGACCTGCCGGTTCAGAATTGAAGTCAGATTTTTCTTTGATTTATCCAGCTGTTCAGAGTAGGGATCAAAAAGAAAGACATCATGTCCAAATGTCGCTGCGACTTGCGCAATACAGATGCCCATGCTACCCACTCCGACAATGACAATATTCATAGACTGTTTTACGCTCATTGAATTCTGTTTGAGTTTGATATATGAAAAATAAAGAATGGAAACCGAAAGGACACGATCGATTTAATTCTGTATGCAAATTGTAAACGGGCTGAACCTAATCCTTATCCGGTTGAACCGATTTAATTGATCGCAGTTTTATCAGCTACCCCGAAATTTGGGTGCTCTTTTCTCCAGAAACGCGGTAACACCCTCATTATAATCATCGCTTTCTCCTGCTACACTTTGCAGATCAGCTTCCAGTTCAAGTTGGTCCTGTAAAGAGTTGTTCATAGACCGGTTGATGGCTTTCTTATAGAGACCAAACCCTTTTGTAGGCATGGAGGCAAGATAACTTGCTGCTTTTTGCACCTCTTGCTCCAGTTGATCGTGTTCAGTTGATTTGTATATCATACCAAGTTCAACGGCCTGTTCAGCAGTCAACTTCTCATCAAGCATATAGAGGGCATTAGCTCTGGCAAATCCGGCAAGCCGGGGCAAAAACCAGGTGCCGCCACTGTCCGGAATCAAGCCGATTTTACTGAATGCCTGGATAAAAACAGCTTGACCGGATGCAATCACGATATCACAAGCCAATGCTATGTTGGCACCGGCTCCTGCAGCTGTTCCCTGAACTGCGCAAATGACCGGTTTTGGCAGTTCACGGATAGCAGTAATAATTGGATTGTAGCTGACCCTCACCGTCTCTGAAAGCTTGTAGGATGTATTCTCTGCTTTTTGAGTAACCTCAGGCAAGTCTTGTCCGCCACAAAAGGCTTTGCCGTTTGCATTGATAATGACACAACGAATGGTTTTATCTTCTGCTTCCTTTAGCGCATCCTGTAATTCAAGCGCCATCGGTTCGGTAAAACTATTGTATTTTTCCGGCCGGTTTAAGGTGATTGTGAGGATGTTATTGTGCAGGTTTTTGAGAATTAAGGCCATTATTTGAGTGAAAAGTGAAAAGTGAAAAGTTAGTAGATTGAGTGGGAGCGAGAGTCCCGATCCTGACAATGGTCGGGGGTGAAGGGTTGGAACAAGTTAATTAACTACTCTAAAAATCTCCTGAAAGTTGACCATCCGGTTCTGCGAAATGGTATTTCACCCTCTATTTGATAGCGCTCTATCGCATAATTGTATTCAGAAACTGTAAATGGTCGTAGATACCGGCCGAATGAATTTGAGTAATTGTTTTTCAAAATAGATCTTCCAAGTTCTAATCCGATAACAAAATCAATTCGATCAGGAATAAGAGAGTTCTCTAATGAATATGTGAGGTTAAGAGATGGTTGGAAGGTGGTCTGATGAACGAACATCTGCGGAGTTAATCTGCTATCAATGATTTTCAGACTGTCTGATTGCAAAACCTCATTGTTGAGTAAATTATCTGTTTGAGCATTTAAGGGCTGATACAGAAACAGTGCTACAAAAATGATAATAATATTAACTTTGAGTCGCATAGGTATTGTCAGATACATTTAAAATGTTCGAATGGTTGTTCACAGCCATTGCAATAGTATTGTGACTTACACGCAGTTGAGCCGAATTCACTTTCCAGATAGGTTTCCATTGAATCACAAAAAGGGCATGGAATAATTCTTTGTGATGCTTTAAGATCCTTAAGAAAGTCATCACTGCCCTCATTTTTCAGCGGAGGAGCAATTCCATACTCTTTTAATTTACTTTTGGCCTTATCAGTCATCCAGTCAGTGGTCCAGCTCTCTTTGTAATCCGTAATGATCTGAAAATTTTCTATCCCATTGTTGCTCAGTTTTTTACGAATTTCATTCTCTATTGCATTCATTGCCGGACAACCGGAATAAGTTGGTGTTATCCTTACGATAACATTTCCTGATTTTATATCGACATTGCGC
>SKZL01000020.1 GCA_007127395.1 Balneolaceae bacterium | reverse complement strand
TACATCAGTCTGTACATCTCAACAACATCATCATCAGAAAGCCCCAGTGATTTGTGTTTTTTCTTTGTTACAGGTGGCAACTTAACCGACTTATCGATTTTGCCATTTCCAGTGCTATCGTTCCCAATCGGGGTAAAAATAGCTTCTTGCTTTTTCTTTGCCATAATGAAAAATTATCCTACTACTGCTTTTAGATTAAGTGCGGAAATATACCCAAAAAATTAGAAGATTACAGGAGATTGATTTAAACAAAAAGATCAAAGCTCACTTTTGATCCATTCTGATACTTTTTGCAGTGCTTCATCGATTTTTTCGGGAAATCTGCCACCCGCAGTGGCCAGATTCGGCTGACCTCCGCCGCCGCCGCCAACAATTTTACCCAATGTTGAGACTAAACTACCTGCTTTAAATCCCCTGTTCACAAGATCGTCCGTAATGGCAGCCATCAAATATACTTTTCCTTCCTCGCTATCCTCGGCAGCCAAAACCACTATACTCTTCTCTTTTCTTTTCTGAAGAGCATCATAACCCATCTGCTTCAGTGTATCCATATCTGCATCAGTAATTACACCTGAAAGCAGTTGAATTCCATCAACATCCGATCCTCCAGACAGAATTAGATCCAACTCATCACCTGCCTGATCCTGTTTTGTAGCTTTCAGTTCTCTCTCCAGTTCCCGGTTTCTTTGAATCAAATCCGCAAGTGCTTTCTCCGGGTCTTTTTGAGTTCCAACAAGCTCCTGAATCCGGTTCAAAGATTTTTTGTCCGCTCTCAGAAGTTCATCAGCAGATCTGCCTGCCACCGCTTCAACCCTTCGGACACCTGCAGCAACTGAAGATTCAGAGGTAAACCTGAAATACCCAATCTCACCTGTAGCTTTTACATGTGTACCCCCACAAAGCTCCACAGAAAAATCTGGATCAAATGTGATCATCCTAACTTTTTCTCCATATTTCTCTCCAAAAAGCATCATAGCCCCCCGGTTTCTGGCTTCCTCAATTAGCAGACTACGCTCCTCCTGAAGCGGGATATTCTCCTGAATCTTTTCATTTACAATTCTCTCAATTTGATCCAGTTCATCCTGCTTCACCGATTCAAAGTGTGAAAAGTCGAACCGAAGCCTGTCAGGTGCCACCAATGATCCCTTTTGAGCCACATGTTTACCCAATACTCCCCGAAGGGCAGCATGCATTATATGTGTTACACTGTGATGTTTTTCGATCTCTTTTCGTCGATGCTTATCAACACGTGCTGTTACTTCAGCGCCGGGCCCAAAAGGCAACCTATCGAGATAATGTACAGTACCATCAGCTGTTTTTTGTACATCAAGTACATCGATTACCTCACCATTGAATTCAAGAGTTCCCGTATCGGAAATTTGCCCGCCCGACTCCGCATAAAAAGGAGATTTTTTGAGCAGAGCCATAAAACGGCCATCCTGCTCTGCAACCGCCAAAATTATTGATTCCGTTTCAATTTCATCATAACCGGTAAAGAGGTAGTCCGATTCTTTTCCATTCACTCTTTCCCATTCAATCGTTCCGGATTCTTTAGCAGAAAACTTTCCGGCTGCCCTGGCTCTTCTCTTTTGCTCCTCCATCAATACGTTAAATCCTGACACATCGACCTTGATTCCTTCTTCCCTGGCCATCAATTCAGTGAGGTCGATCGGAAACCCGTAGGTATCGTGCAACTTAAAAGCATCGCTTCCCGAGAGTTGATTCCCATTATTAATCATCTCATGGAAAAGTTCAATTCCCTGTCCAAGAGTCTTTAAGAAACCTTTTTCTTCGGCCAGAATTACACCCTTTACATACTCTTTTTGAGCATCAAGAACAGGGAAGATAACTTTAAACTGATCCGCCAGTTCATCCACAAGCCGATTCATAAATGGCTCCTTTAAATCCAGCCGATCCCATCCATAACGAACGGCTCGCCGCAGTATGCGCCGGATCACATATCCCCTTCCCTCATTCGATGGCGAAGCTCCATCTGCTATTGAAAAACTAACCGCACGGATATGATCAGCAATCACTCTCATTGCAATATCTGTTGAATCATCACTCCCATATTTTTTTCCGGATATTTTTTCAACTTCCCTGATAATGACCTGAAATAGATCGGTATCATAATTGGAAGTTTTCCCTTGCAATACTGCACAAACCCGTTCGAAACCCATTCCGGTATCCACATGCTGCGCAGGTAACTTTTCGAGTGAACCGTCGGCCTTCCGGTTAAATTGAATAAAGACCAGATTCCAGATCTCCATCACTCTGGGATCATCCATATTAACCAGTTCCCGGCCGGGCTGTTTTTTCCGGTCATCGTCAGACCGTAAGTCAATATGGAGCTCCGAGCAGGGTCCGCAGGGTCCGGTTTCACCCATTTCCCAAAAGTTATCCTTCTTTCCAAACTTCAGGATGTGATCGGCTGAGATTGATGTTTTTTCCCTCCATAGATCAATTGATTCCTGATCAACAGGCAATCCCTCAGATTCATCACCCTCAAAAACAGTGGCATAAAGGCGGCTTGGGTCCAATCCCCAGCGATCAACAAGAAGCTCCCATGCCCATTCTATCGCCTCTTCCTTGAAATAATCGCCAAACGACCAGTTACCCAACATCTCAAACAGTGTGTGATGGTAAGTATCGTGGCCTACCTCTTCAAGATCGTTGTGTTTTCCGCTAACACGTATACAGCGCTGGGTATCAGCAGCCCTTTTCCAGATCTTTCCTTCATCCTTTAATCCATCCTCTTCTCCCAGGAAAATGGCCTTGAATTGGTTCATGCCTGCATTAGTAAAAAGTAATGTCGGGTCATCCTTAGGTACCACAGGAGCACTTTCTACGATGAGATGATTTTTCTCCCGAAAGAATTCCATGAATTCATTACGTATCTGTTCCGATGTTTTTACAGGCATATAATCTATTTTTCGGTCTGTGACTGGTTACTTTAAAGCTTGTTAAAATAGGAAAAAATGTCTTCAAACTCATCTGAAGATCGATCAAATGTAAAATTAGACTGAACATTTCTGCAATTTAATTTTCATTCACTGTCGTTTTAATAATTGAGTTTTTGAGAAGATTACGCAGCGCAGGCTCAACAATCTAAAATCATTCAAATGAAACTTTTTTATCTTGTCTGACAACATTAAATCAGATTTATCATGAAACAGATAGCAAACTATTTCTTCAGGGGCTTACTCTTTATCCTGCCACTATTTGCAACCATTTAT
>SKZL01000317.1 GCA_007127395.1 Balneolaceae bacterium | reverse complement strand
GACTCATCGTCGATATAGGAGATCAGTCCCCAGGCCTGGCTGATCAACAGGTTGTGGGCCCGTATCATCTCCAGAACGAGTGTCCGATCGGGACCGACCAACTCGTTATCTTCAAGAAGAAAAAACTCAATGCCATTATGGGTAAACCGTTCTACATCCGGAACCTGAATAGGGTTCAAATCCGGAAAATGAATTTGTTCCGGACGTTCAGGCCGCTCACTTTGTGCTATCGTTAGTGAGATTGCAGAGAAGAACATTGCAATCCCGATCATACTCACAGTCGTAAATTTTTTAAGATTCATCATGTCGTTTACATTTTTTAGTCAAGGGATACGGTTTGTTCTTGCTGAGTCACAATTCTTCCTACTGTCCGGGATCGCTGCACGAGATATTGCTGAGCTACCCTTTGAATATCATCAGTGGATACCTCGCTGAGCCGATCCAGATCAGTAAAAATGGTTCTCCAGTCACCTCTTTGATTGTGTGCCTGTGCAAAACTCAGTGCCAGGTTCATATTTGACCTGAGCCCTCGAACAGTATTCGCTCTTGCCTGTGTCACAACCCTGTCAAGCTCTTGCTGCGTCACACCCTCTGTCTGAATCCGTTCAATCTCCTCATAAATACGACTTTCAAGTTCATCAATATCAACACCCTGGTTAGGCACTGCCAATATCAAAAAGAGTCCCGCAAAACGGGAACCGGGATATCCATTAAATCCCTGAAGCTGAAGTGCCA
Source organism: Balneolaceae bacterium (assembly GCA_007127395.1). Lineage (GTDB taxonomy): Bacteria > Bacteroidota > Rhodothermia > Balneolales > Balneolaceae > Rhodohalobacter. The sequence goes on along the minus strand of SKZL01000317.1, from coordinate 2,503 downwards.
GCTGATCATCTACCACAAGGCTTCTGTACATACGAGATGTGCGTCCGCTGAACAGGACATTGGAGAGCATGCTCAAAGCCTGAAAGTCTTCATGGCTCTCTGCAACACTTTTATAACCAATCAATAGTATTGGCTGACTTTGATCTTCAATATCAAATCGCCGTTCACCGCGCTGCTCGGGTTCGATAACCGTTACATTTGGTGAGTCGGGCCGGGCCGGCCAGTGTCCAAAATAGGTCTCTGCCAGACGCCGCATATCATCCGGGTCCACATCTCCTGAAATGGCAATCGCCAGGTTCTGTGGTATATAATAGGTTTCAAAAAAATCTATCGTATCCTCGATATTTACCGCGTCAATGTCAGAAGGCCAGCCAACCGGAGGGTTTTTGTAAGTATGGGCAGAAAATGCGATCGAGTTGAACTCTTCAATCAGTCTCCCGATCGGATTGTTATCAGTGCGGTCGCGCCTCTCTTCCCAGATCACATCTTTTTCAATATAAAATTCACGCATTACAGGATTGGTGAAGCGGTCTGATTCCATCCAGAACCAAAGTTCTGCTTTATTCTGCGGTAAGCTGTAAAAAAAGCCGGTCTCATCATTGGATACAAACGCATTCATACCAACCGCTCCCTCGCGGTCCACTATCTCGGAGAACTCATTATTCACCACAAACTCTTGAGACTCATCTTGAAGACGCACAAATTCAGCCCAAAGCTCACTCAGTTTCTCTTCGTCAGGATTCAGACTCGTGCGCTCTCGATGCCAGGCCTGATACGCCCGGTCCATCTCCATAATTACAGGATACTCATCTTCAAAGCTGGTAGTACCAATTGTCTGTGAGCCTTTAAACGCCATATGCTCAAAAATGTGAGTAATACCCGTTTTACCTACCGGCTCATCTGCGGAACCTACATTTACATGCGTAACAAAAGATGCAACAGGAGCTACATCCCTTTGAATGATGATGAAATGTAGTCCGTTATCAAGTGTAAACTCTGTCACATTTTGCTCAAACTGTTCCAGGTTCTGGGAAAAAACCATCACAGGAAGCATTAGCAGCCAACAGAGACCTATCAATAAGGAGTGATTTTTAAAGTTCATATCTGACTTTTTTGTGGGTTGATGTTCAAAAGAGAATGAATTTCATCATTTTAATATGCAGAAAGCCCGTCTCTTTTATGAAATAGTCATTTTAATTGGTAATGCGAAAACTTAGTCAGATTCACGCAATCATTCAAAAACATTAAAAAAAATTAATGTATTGTTTTATAGTGATTTACCCGGATTTCAAGAAATGAACTATAGACTCAGGAACCGTTAAAATCTTTTTCATCCGGACGGATGGTTATTACCGGTTTTTTAACATATTGAGCCACCTTTTCAGCGGTTGATCCAAGAATCAGGTGAGCAAATCCGCTGTGGCCGTGAGTTGCCATCACCACCAGGTCTGCATTCTCCGATGCATACGATTCAATTTCATAATGGGCAGAGATTCCTTTTTCAATTTTCGTGAATAGGTTCACCGTACGGCTCTGATCACCATCTGTGATAACCACCTCATCCTCAAAAGTAACTCCTGTTCTTTGAATATGGATATTATCAAATTTCCGCTTACTCAGGTACTCATTTGTCCGATTGATAATCCCCTCATAGATAGAAACACCTTCACCTTTCTCAGGGCTTCTGGGGATATCCTCCGAAATAGTTCCATAGAGTTCGATCACATGAAAAAGTGTCAGATCCGCTTTATAACTATCTGCGATGGATACTGCCAGTGGAAATGCAGAAAGAGAAAGTTCAGAAGAGTCTGTACTCATCATTATATTTTTGACTTTATTCTTGTCAAAACGTTGATCAACGGAAAATACCGGTACTTTAGACTTGCGTATGACCCGCTCGGTGGTACCTCCCCTTACAAAACGGGATTCATCTTTACCTCTGGATCCCATGATCACCAGATCGTAACCATACTTGTCAGCATAATTTACAATTTTTTCTGAAGGCCTTCTCTCAACTTTAATGATATGCTTCCCTTTGTTCTTCTCTTTCAGGTACTGATCCATCGCTTTTTTGAGCCTGATCTCAGACTCATCGATGATTTTCGGGTATACATCCTTGTTGATATCCAGTGGTACACCCAGCCTTTTAATACTCTCATTGAAATATTTGATCGTTGGAATGATGTGAATAAAATCGATAACACCGCCAAAGGTATCAGCTATATTTTGAGCCACAGAGTAAGCGACTTCGCTCCCTTTGGAAAAATCAGTAGGTACCAGAATTTTTTTTAGTTCAATCATGATGATACACCGGATATTATTTTTTTGGTTCTAACTGTAAATTAATCAAAAGTGAACAATTCTTTTAACTCTCACAAACCGAATCTCTGAATTTTCAGTCAGATTCAGAATCGGACACACTACCCCTGTAACGTAAAAATACAATCAGGATGATAATAAACACACCTGAAATCCCGCCAACTATGCCGTCTCTCTTTTTTTT
>SKZL01000255.1 GCA_007127395.1 Balneolaceae bacterium | reverse complement strand
CTTCCAAACCACATGCCTGTGGAGTGGAGTATCAAAAGTCTGGAGGCCGGCAAACATGTTCTTTGTGAAAAGCCGATCGGTATGAATACAGAAGATGCGCGTCGATTGAAAGCGTTCGCCGAAACCGTGCCTCATCTGAAGGTGATGGAGGCTTTTATGTATCGACATCAACACCGCTGGAAACGTGTTTTTGAGCTGGTACACTCAGTCAAGCTGGGTGAGATAAAAGCGGTGCATACGTTTTTCTCTTACTTCAACGAAGATCCCGAAAATTATCGTAACAGTGCCGAAATGGGTGGTGGCGGACTGATGGATGTGGGGTGCTACTCTATTTCTACAGCGAGATTAATTTTTGGCCAACAACCGGAATTTGCAACCGGAATTTCACACTTCGATCCCGATTTTGGTGTAGACATTGTAACATCGGGTCTGCTCAGTTTCGGGTCTGGAACTTCTGTTTTCACCTGCTCCACGCAGTGTCATAAAGACCAATATGTCAAAATATTTGGCAGCAAGGGGAAGATTGAGCTGGACTGGCCTTACAATCCTGACTTTTCGAAACCGACCGTTTTGAGAGCCCATATCGATGGCATTGACCTCATTGAAGAGTTTGAGCCATGTAATCATTTCACTTTGCAGGCTGATGCTTTCGCAAGATCCATCATTAATGACGAACCGGTCTCTGTATCCCTCGATGATTCCATTGAAAACATGGAGGTGATTGATCAGATCCGCTCATAAAGCGCCGGAGCTTCTATAGTTCTATTTGACCAGAAACAGCTTGATCATCTATGGCTGACTCCATCCCGATTCAGTTTGATCATTTTTGGCTATGACCGATCATACATTACCTGATCAGCTATGGTTTAATCCATTCAAAAACTGATTATCTATTTTCCCAGAACTGAATCTACGATTGAAATTGCTTCCTGCTGTATTTGTTTGAGATGGTCTGTGCCTTTAAAACTCTCCGTATAGATTTTGTAGATATCCTCCGTGCCGGATGGGCGGGCGGCAAACCAGCCATTTTCGGTTTCTACTTTTAATCCTCCAATCTCCGCATTGTTGCCTGGCGCGCGCGTCAGTTTTTTCAGAATCGGTTCACCGGCCAGCTGATCGGCTTTTACCTGATCGGGCGAAAGGTTTGATAATATTTTTTTCTCCTCAAGGTTTGCCGGTGCATCCAGCCGTTCATAAACCGGGCTTCCAAAACGTTCCTCCAGCTCCTTGTAATGATCGGATGGATTCTTTCCTGTTTTCGCCGTCATTTCAGCTGCCAGCAAATTCAGAATGATGCCATCCTTGTCGGTAGACCATGGTGTTCCGTCTTTTCGCAAGAAGGATGCTCCTGCACTCTCTTCACCTCCAAAACCGTATGACCCATCGAGCAGCCCATCCACAAACCACTTGAATCCAACAGGCACTTCCGAGAGTTTGCGGCCAATCGCGTTGGCCACCCTGTCGATCATTCCGCTTGAAACCAGGGTTTTTCCAACAGCGGCATCTTCTCTCCAGTCAGGACGATTCTGAAACAGGTACTGGATGGCAACCGCCAGATAGTGATTCGGGTTCATCAATCCTGCTTTTGTGACGATCCCGTGCCTGTCGAAATCTGTATCGTTGCCGAAAGCAATATCGTACTTATCCTTCAGTTCGATCAGGCTGGCCATGGCGTAGGGGGAGGAGCAATCCATTCGGATCTTTCCGTCGTGATCTACTGTCATAAAGCTGAATGTTTGATCCACTTTTGGATTAACAATCTCGATATTCAGATTATATTTATCAGCAATCGGTTCCCAATATGCAATCCCAGATCCTCCCATCGGATCAGCACCGATCTTCAGCCCGGATTCACGAATCACATCCAGATCAATTACACTTTTCAGGTCGTCAGTGAAAGGGTTTACAAAGTCGTACGCTTTTGTGACCTCTTTGCGAAGTGCTTTTTCAAAAGGGATTCTCTTTACACCGTTTAACCCCTTTTTCAGATAGCTATTGGCTGTTTTTTCGATCTCTTTGGTAATTTCCGTACCGGCCGGCCCTCCATGTGTTGCATTGTACTTAAATCCACCGTCTGAAGGCGGATTATGGGATGGTGTAATCACAACTCCATCCGCTTTCGGGTTCTTGCCAGACCGGTTCCATGTGAGGATCGCATGGGAAATTGCAGGGGTCGGAGTATAGCCAAAACCATCCTGATAGCGGATTTCAATGTCGTTTGCTGCAAGTACTTCAATCGTCGTTACCAGTGCGGGTTCCGATAAAGCGTGTGTATCAATTCCCAGAAAAAGGGGGCCTTTGATTCCCTCTTTCTCTCTGTAATCGGCAACTGCCTGGCTAATGGCAAGTATATGATCTTCATTAAATGTAGAATCCTTTGAAGAGCCGCGGTGACCCGATGTTCCGAAACGTACTGCATGCAGCGTGTTTTCCGGGTCAGGGATTTTACTGTAATACGATGTTATCAGCCTGGGTATGTTTTCAAGAATGGATTGTGGTGCCTTTTTTCCGGCATATTCATGTGCAGCCAAATGTTACCTCCTTTGATTTATTCAGCAATTTTGATCTTTCCTCTGAAAAATGGATTATAATTCGATAAATGGCAAGCAGGTTAAAAAATGAAAATCCATCCCTACTTACACCATTTTCTTATTAAGCCTGATTATATTTGTAAAGATATAGCTCAATCCAAGCCAAAATGATGAAAAAATTTTTTAAATATACCGGCATCTTTTTCATTGCCATTCTCACTCTTTTCTTAATTCTTTTTGCTGCCTATTATTTCAACAGGGCCATACCGATCTGGAAAGCAGAATCCAAAGCAGGCTCCTCTCCTGAAATTCTACGTGTTGATGGCCTGGAGTTTCGAGACCTGAACAAAAATGGACTTCTGGATCCTTATGAAGATTATCGACTGCCCGTTGAAGAGAGGGTAGAGAATTTACTATCACAAATGACCCTTGAAGAGAAGGCCGGCTTATTCTATCACACCTTTATTTTTCCCGGCAAAGATGGAGAGCTGGCAGGAGCCATGAATCCCTTTAACATTCAGCCGGTTCAGGATGGGTTGTTCAATAAGCATATGCACTTTTATAATCTTTATAATACCCCTCCCGGTGTGGAAGCCGCACGATGGCTAAACCGGATTCAGAAGCTTGCTGAACAAACACGATTAGGAATTCCGGTGACTTTCAGCTCTGACCCAAGGCATACAGCCATGGAAGAGGGCGCAGCGGTCGGGGTTCATACCGTTGGTTTTTCACACTGGACAGAGCCCATCGGGTTCGCAGCTATTGCGGATACTGCTTTCATTCGTAAATTTGGTGAGATTGCAGCTCGTGAGTATCGTGCTATTGGGATTCACTCTGCTCTGCATCCGATGGTTGATCTGGCCACTGAGCCACGATGGGGCCGTATTAGCGGCACCTTTGGTGAAGATGCCGGGTTGAGCGCTGCACTTGGAGCTGCTTATATTCGCGGTTTTCAGGGCGACTCCCTAACCAGTAGCAGTGTCGCCACAATGACCAAACATTTCCCGGGTGGCGGACCGCAAAAGGATGGCTGGGATGCCCATTTCTGGTATGGCAAAGATCAGGCCTATCCCGGTAACAATTTTGACTACCATCTGTCCCCTTTCATTGCTGCTATTGAGGCTAATACGGCTCAGATGATGCCCTATTATGGCGTACCGGTGGGGCAGACAAGCGAAGATGTGGCTTTTGCATTTAACCGTGAAATATTGACCGACCTGTTAAGGGATGAGTTGAATTATGATGGTATTGTTTGCACTGATTGGGGAGTAATCAATTCAATGACTCTCTTCGGTTTTGAAGTGATGAAGCACCGCGGATTTGGTGTTGACCACCTCACAGCGAAAGAGAGAACCCTGAAAGCCATTCATGCCGGTGTGGATCAGTTTGGTGGAGAAGCCACTCCCCATCATATCGTAGAACTGGTCAGAAGCGGTGAGCTTTCAGAGGAGAGGGTTGATGAATCCGTTCACAGACTGTTGAGGCAAAAATTCCAGCTTGGGCTGTTTGATAACCCTTTTGTTGATATTGATGAAGCAGAAGAGAGCCTCGCCACTGAAGAGGCTTTAAGTCTTGGTTATGAATCACAACTTCGTTCACAGGTTTTACTCTCCAACAGGGAGATAGATGGAGATGCCCTTTTACCTTTACCGGTTGATAAGCTGTCACTCTATTTGGAAGGTTTGAACCCGGAGGCGGCAAAAAAGTTCGCTTTTATTGTCGACAATCCACAAGATGCAGATGTGATCATCCTGAACCTTCAACCACCTCATGATCCCGGGTACGGTACAATTATGGGTATTGAGATTTTCCGGGAGGGTCGGCTTTACTACACTGAAGATGAGTTGAAACCTGTGATGGACTTGATCCGCTCAAAACCAACAATCATAACCACCTATCTGGAACGACCTGCAATATTAACAGAAATTGTTGAAGAGGCCGGTGCAGTTTTGGTCAATTTCGGAACAACAGATGAAGCTATTTTTGATATCCTGTTTGGCCGGTTCAATCCGCAGGGTAAACTGCCGTTCGACATGCCTTCAAACTGGGAGTCTGTACTAAATCAATATGAAGATGTTCCTTTTGACCTGGAGGATCCGCTGTTTCGGTTTGGATTCGGTTTGAGTTATTAAGGTGAATAAATGTTCGGCGGCTTAGATATCTGAAGTGAGGCATCTTATTTTATCAGCGCTCCAGAGCACAATTGGCCTATATAAAAAACCTTTCAGTTATTGATATCAATTTCGTGATGGCCTTCACTCAGCTGGTACTCCATACCTTTCCAGATGAGGTGGCCGGTTACGCCCTTTGGTAAGGTAATGGATGCAATAAATCTGCCATCATTGAATTGGTATTCAGCTTTGATCTCACCTTCAGGATGAGGTACAACTGCTGTGATTTCGGTCAAATAACCGGGATTCGGTTCAAACCGAACCGTTGAGAAACCCGGGGAGTCCGGCCGAATGCCCGCAACGGTTGCCAGAAACTCATAATTCGGGCTTGCGCTCCATGCATGCGCATCGGAGCGGCTTGGTTCCGGATGTTCAGGGAAGGTTGTCATGCCCAGTGCCAGAGCGTCATACCATGGATCCAGCTGGTTCAGGTACTCGTTCCCAAGTCCGGCCGCTCTCATTGCCCGGTTCAGGTAAAATCTAAAATAGTATGTCGATTTTACCAGATCGTCGTACTCAACTATCCGGGTCATCAGGTCTGCCTGTTCTTGCTCAGGAACGATGCCGGTGAGAACTGCCAGAATATTTGCATGCTCACTGAACCGCTCTTGATCCGGTGTATCTGCCATCAGATTTCGTTCGCTGTTCCATCCGTGTCGCGGAATATTGATTCGCAGCTGTTCGATCAGCTCCCTGTAGCGTGCAGCATCATGCTCATTTCCAAAGGCTTGAGCCAGCTCGAGGGCATATTCCAGGGTATAGAGCAGCTGCAATGATATGACAATCGAGTGGCCATCATCAGATCCCGGCGGTGTGCCCCGGCTGAAACCCCGTGCTGCATCAACATAGTTCCACCATGGCATAGGGCCCAGAATACCAAGCTCATCATCAAGATGCTCTTCATACCAGCTGATCACACTTCGGATTCCCGGCAAAAACTGTTTTACAAAGTCATCATCTGTACGATGCATCCAATAGTCGTGAATCATAGGTATCCATAACAGCGCATAGGGTGGGATGTATTGCGGGTGTCGGGAGGGGTAGCGGCTCATGGTGATGCCATCCGGCATTCGGGAGTCGTTGAAGTGGAGCAGTGCATTGCGCATCAGCCGGTCATCACCTGACACATATAGGGAGATCAGTGCCTGAACCCGGGTATCACCCACATACTGAAGCTGCTCATAGTATGCACAATCCCAATACGATTCAAATGCATTCAATCTGGCAGTTCTCCATCCTGTTTCCCAGATCATATCCAGGCCAGTGTCTCCGGTATTAAATGTAGCATTCACTTCAAAGGGGTAGCCGGTGAATACTCCATGGAGATCATGTATAATCAAGCTATCCACTACTGTTTCAATTTCCACTTCAATATATCTGTAAGATCTCAGCCAGAGAGTTTGTAGTGTTCTTTCCGGCCCACCATCCGGAAAGAATGAATCATGAAAACCCAGGATCTCTTTTCCTTCAATATCATCCCGGTTACCTTTGCTGTTATCCGGGTATCGAAGGGATTCCGCATAGGTCAGCTTAATTTCCGATCCTTTACCTCCGGATAAATGGATCACGGGGTATGCATTGGTAATATAGGTCTGATCTAGCAGCAGTGTTACTTTACTGTTTGGCTCTACAACGAGACGATCCAACCCATATAAAAATCTTCCGTTTGTCTCTATACCATCAGTTCTTCGAACCATTGGAATTCGTTCCACACGCTCTTCCATCATTGGAATATTTCGTGGAATCAGGTTCCACCCATAGAGGTTTCCATACGGATTTGTGCCCCTGGGCTGACCCTGTTCATAAAGTCTTACATCACTCCATTCATTGTCATCAAAACCACTCTCTTTCCATCCCCACGGATAAAATTCCGCCTCAAAATACTCACCATGTGGTGCCGCATAGTAGCCATCCACGGTCTGATATGAGACAGGTATCGGTCTGTACCCTCTGTTTTGAAGAACTTTCCAGCCGGAACCTGTATTCATTACAGACTCTGTTTCACTGTTTCCCTGTAAAATAAATGCGGTTCGATAACTATGGTGTTGTAAGGCATTATACTCCCCAAAACTCCAAACCGTTGCTGATGCTACATTCACTCCCTCGATCAGATATTCAGCAATATCTACTGTATCAAACCGCCAGTTGTGATTATCTCCAACAGCCGGGCCTTTAGAAACAGACTTACCATTGATGAACAAGCGGTACCTGGTATCGCCGGATACGTGAATGATAAATCTATCCGGTATTGAATCCAGGGTAACTGTTTGACGAAAATAAAAAACACCATATTCTGTATTGGAAGCTGTCGGGTGCATGATCCAATTGGCATCCCATGTTTCGTTCAGAAGATTTGGATTGATCTCTGTGACTTTCTGTGCCGTAACGGATTGTGACGACAGAAGAAACAAATTTAATAGCAGGGTATACAGAAAGAAATATGATGGTTTGTTGGTCATTTTCTCCCATTGTTATGAATGATTAACTTAAAATAGAAAAAATGCCTCTTTACTCCTTAAAATTTTATCTATCTGTTTTTTAGAATGGTATAACCGCCTTTACCCTGTAATAGATCTCACGGTTACTTGTGCCTCCAAAATCTTCAGCCGGTTGTGCAAATCCAAGGCTGTGAACGATGGGAAATGAACCGACTCTGAGCACATTTTTCAACTCCGCTCCAAGCCCGGCGCGACTCACCCGACCATCCGGTGCTATTGAACCATCGGTCCATACAGCTCCGGCATCCGCAAAAAGTGCCAGTGATGTTCGCCCAAGCCCGATGAGTCCTAAAATCTGAGTCTGGAGATCCGGAATGAAAGGAATCCGATACTCAATAGTACCAAATAACATCCTGTTACCCGGCACATAATCACTGAATCCGCGAACTCTCTCTGTGTCTTTATAGAGGATATCCAATCCCGGCAGCTCTGCGCCAAGTTCAATCTCATCATATCTGCTAAAACCGATATAGTCTTGAGGAAATGTATCACCCCATTGTGCAATCCCTCTTGCGTACAGATATAGACGGGTATTACCAATCACTGGCAGGGTTGCATAACCTCTGATATCTGGACGAACAAATTGGGTATCACCGCCCAAAGATTTTGTGCCGGCGGTTACTTTTGCTTCCAAACCTAAACCATCGAGCGGATGGATCAGATTATAAGCATAAGGTTTTTGCCTTGTTATTCGGATGCCGGCCTGAATATCATTTTGCCACCCATTTTGTGGCAGCTCCAGAACTGCTCCGTCCACATCACGATCCCAAAAACGTTTTGCATCTGTATAATTATATCGAAACCTGCTGAATGTCTTGGTTTCAACAAATGGAGAGTCAATCCAATCGTGTGGCATTATTGAAAGCAAAAACCCGCCTGAGTTGGTTGTTACCAGAAAATCACGTTCATAAATCCGTCCTGAAAAACTGTTATGATAAAGGTTCAGGCTTAGCGACGGCCTGAACTGGTTGTTTATGTAACTCAGAAACAGCAGGCTGTTTTCTGTGAGATTTGGTAGAGTGAGCACACCGAGTGCAGTGATCATATGTTTAGAGAGAGGTTCACTGTATAGCGACATGGCACCTACGCCGATGTTTTGTTCACTAAGTACCGGAAACGGGACAGTTGTAACATGGGTGATATTTCTCCATGAGTTGTAATTGGACCGGTTTTGAATCAGTTCCGGATCCGGTTCAATCTGTTCCGGTATGGTATTCGGTGGTTGATGGGTGGTCCACTTCGTATAGGCCGGGTTGATGTTGATCTCCGGTTCCGGCAGATCACGGTCTGCGGAGATCAGATATGCTTTGTTGTTTCTTTTAGTGTCTGTTGTCGTCAGGATTAATCGTCCCTTTGTGTGCACAGAGTCGGCAGGAAGCCATTGGTGAGCCGTTGCTCCTGTAAAGAGTGCTGTTACCCGTTTCTCCCCAGCATCCGGTTCAAACGGTTGAATGGAGAACAGATTTGGCACATCATCCCTGAGGCTTGTATAGAGAAGTGTGTTTCCATCCGGGCTCCAGACGGGAAATCTGTCATCCACTCGAGGTTCTGTATAATAGGTTCTGGATGCCGTTCGAAGGTCAATGACTGCTATACGGCGCCCGCCATTTTCATCAAAAAGTGAATACGCCAGATGGGTGCCGGCAGGATGCATGGTGATATTACCGATCTGAACATCCCCCTCATATTGAGTGAGGCGATGTTCGGTTCTACCGGTGAGATCCATAAATACGATATTGCCGGTTCCCGATTCATTTACAATGTAGTAGATTGTTCCACCTTCTTTAGAGAAAACGGGGCTTGATGCCCTTCGGGAGTGGGTGAGGCGCTCTCTGGATCCTGTATGGATATTAACCCTGTAGAGATCATTCAGGAGTGATCCGTTTTCACCTCTCACATTGGCTGAATAAACAATTGTTTCACCATCCGGGCTCCAGCTAATCGGAGAGCGTATAGCCCCTTCTGCAAGTACTTTACGTTTTGCTGTTGAATCGTTCTCCTGAATATATAGGGAGTTGTAGGGCCGCGTTGCTGAGGTAAATACAAGGGCAGCAAACCGGGTTGTGTCGGGATTGAATTTAAGGTCGTTGATGAACAAGCCCGGAATGGATTTGGGTTTGACGCCAAGCGAGTCGCTCCTTTCCATTTGTCCGGCAATTGTATGATAGTAGATATTCATATGCCTTCGCCATTCATCCTCAAAGGTGTTGAATGAATTGCCTGTAACCGACTCAAATGCTGCCTCAAAGTTGTGAATTTCAAAGAGGCCAAACAGTTTTTTCTCCCTGTGTGCCAAAAGTTCAGTAAAGAGGGAGTCGCCATAGACCGAACCAAAATAGCGAAGTTGTGAGTTGCCGCTTGCATACATCAGACGCGGATTCAATACAGAACTGTTATCTCTGAAAGAGGGACGCCCGTCATAAAATGCCTGCCTGAGAATAGCGTCGCCCCGCAGTGCATGCCAGGGTTCAGTCTGATACTGCGCAATACCCTCGGTCCACGGATCGGTAAGGCCCGGTGCGGTGCCCAATATTCCTATAAGGGGGATATTCGACTTTACTGCTTCAAAGTGGAAAATATGTGCCAGTTCATGTGCAATTACTGTTCGCAACCATTTTTCAGGGCCCGACCAGCTGATTGCCACATCATTCAGATGAACCCAGATGTTGGTGTAGGATCTGTTGAAGGGAACTGCAAATCCGTTTACAATTTCATCCTCATCACTCAGGTAGATCCTGATTTTGTAGTCGAATGTTACATCAAAGTTTTTAGAGAGGGCGTCATAAGTCGCTTCTGCAATGGGCGCTGCTTTAATTTCGATTCCGGAAAGGTGTTCCGGATAGTTGATGATGAAATGTTCTGTTTCAGCACTCATCCATTTTAGGTGAGGATGATTCCGGTTATTGAACATGGAAAATCCGAAACCTTCATTCTGTGCGTTTGCAGGTATAATGCCACTGAATAACAGGCAAAAGAGAAGCAGGAGTGAGAACCGGGTTAATCTATTTTTCTGATCCATCACGAAAGATGTTTAGTTACCTCATGTGAAAGTTGACAATATCAGGTTGGGCAGAATAAAAAAATGATCCACCCTCCGGACAATGAAGGGTGGATAGTTGGCATATCGTTTAAGAATCAACTCCTGATCAATCGATGAGGATATCAAACGGCATTCTCGCCTGTACTCCCTGGCTTCTGATCAGTGCCTGATACTGCTCATAAATTGGGTAGAGCGGTCCCAGGTCTCTTTTGATCCGGTTTGTTGTAACACCGCCGCTCATCTCTTCAATCAGTGTCTCGAAAAAGGTTTTCTGTTCAGGGTAAGCGATGATGCGATACTCATCCACATCAGCCATTTCTGCAGCAATTTCAATGGAACGGTCGAGGCCGCCAATCACATCCACTAATCCCAGTTCAAAAGCTCTGGCGCCGCTGTAAACCCTTCCTTCTGCAATGAGCCGAACCTCTTCTTCACTCATTCCTCTTCCCTGAGAAACAACTTCTATAAATTGATCATATCCCTCTTCGATAAAATCCTGAACTATCGCACGCTCTGCGGGCCTCATCTCCCTGGTTGGATTTGGCAGGTCGGAAAATTGGCCGGTTGCTACAACATCCGTGTTGATCCCTATTTTGTTCTCGAGCAGCCCTTCCATATTGAAAAACATTCCGAAGATTCCGATCGATCCGGTAATTGTGTTGGATTGAGCAACCACTGTATCCGCAGACATCGAGATCCAATAACCTCCGGATGCTGCCAGATTGCCCATAGATATTACAAGAGGTTTCTCCTTTTGGGCAAGTTCCAAATGGTGACGAATCTCCTCTGATGCAAAAAGTTGTCCGCCCGGTGAATCGACTCTCAACACAATCGCCTGAACGCGGTCATTCTCCTTGGCCCGTTCAATCTCTCGTGTAAGTTTTCGATCCTGAATACCCGCTGTTGGGCCGCTTCCGATATCACCGCTAGCATAGATCACGGCAATGCTGTTTCGGGTTCTTGGTTCACGGATTATCTCTGAACTTCGATTAAAATTTCGCATTGTGATCAATTCCAGATCGTCACCCTCATCGCGTCCCGTAAGGCTTTTCAGTATCGCTTCAACTTCATTTTTATAATGAATTCCCTCTGCAAAACCATGTTCTACGGCATCCTCGACACGTCGAATTAAAAACCCGTCATTAATCTCTCTTACTCTCTCAATATCCAGATTTCTGCTTTCGGCTACCGCTTCAAGGATCGTATTGTGGATATCCGTCAGAAAATCCAGTGTCTGCTCTCTGTCTTCCTCACTTCTTCCGTAGTTCATATACATCTCGACAGCGCTTTTATACTCACCAACGACAAAAATCTCCGGTTCGATCTCCAGTTTATCGAGCATGCCCCTGATGTAAATCCCCTGGCTGGCCAGTCCCGTGAAGTCGATTCCACCGTATGGATGAATGTAGACAGAGTCGGCCACGGAGGCTAAATAGTATCCGGTTTCACTGTAATAGTCACCGTAACTGATAATGAACTTACCGCTCTCCTTAAAGCTCTCAAGTTCTTTGCGTAACTCCTGTCGAAGGGCAAGCCCGCCCATCATTGTACCGGCTTCCAGAAAAATGCCGGAAATCTTATCGCTTTCACTGGCAGACCGGATCGCTTTACGAAGGTCATCAAGCCCAACAGTAGGGACATCAGCAATATTACCTAGTACAGGTACATTAAGAGGGATGGCAAATTCATCAGGCGCGCTTCTCTCTGCAAGAACCCGATTATTTAAATTCAAGTGAAGAACAGAGTTTTCCTCTACCACAACAGTATCAGATGGAGACAGCAGTGCTATAAAGCCGATACTCAGAAAAAAGGTG
>SKZL01000054.1 GCA_007127395.1 Balneolaceae bacterium | reverse complement strand
GGGGATCACGTGTACCCGCCCAATTTTTGCACTGCTTAATACGCCGATTCTAATTTTTTCCATATAGTTTTTAAAATAAAATTTTTATGATTCAACCGGCTTTTCACTGCCGTTTATATTCAGGTTGCTACAACAAAGCATCAGGATTATATTTAGCAAGATAAAAAATGAAACCCTTTGATGAATATGAATATGTTTAAAACCTTGCTCTTCAGAATTTCTGAAAATAGAAATTCAACCTCTAAAAAAGGCCTCTCATCACTGCTCGTGGCAATCCTCTTTGTTACTATAACAGCGGATGCTCAATACAGACAAGTGGAGCCTGAAAGTGCAGTTGTCTCAAATGATCACGTGACGATCAACGGTGAACGTATACCTTACGAAGTAACTGCCGGAACTCAACCCGTATGGGGTGAGGATGGCAACCCGATAGCATCTCTTTTTTATGTCTATTACCGGCGCTCAGATGTGAGTGATATATCTACCCGTCCACTCGTTTTCTCATTTAACGGCGGGCCCGGCTCTGCATCCGTCTGGATGCACATCGGTTACACCGGACCGCGGTTTCTGGCGATTGATGATGAGGGATATCCGGTTCAGCCATACGGAGTTATAGAAAACAACCATTCCATTCTGGATGTGGCCGACATCGTTTATGTTGATCCGGTTAATACCGGTTTCTCAAGAATCCTGGATGATGAGGTGAATCGAAATACCTTCTTCGGAGTGAACGCAGATATCGCTTATCTGGCAGAGTGGATCGATAACTTTGTCAGCAGAAATAACCGGTGGACATCACCGAAGTACCTGAAAGGGGAAAGTTATGGAACCACCAGGGTAGCCGGATTGGCACGGAGGCTTCAAAGTGCCCACTGGATGTTTTTTAATGGAGTGATTTTGGTTTCTCCAACCGGAATGGGATTGGAACCGCCGGCGATGACACCCCGATCACAAATATTGAAACTGCCATATTATGCAGCAACAGCATGGTATCATGATGCACTGGATGAAGAGCTTCAATCGCTGGACCTATACGATATTCTTCCTGAAGTTGAAAAATTTACCATCGAAGAGTATCTGCCCGCAGTAGCACGTGGCGGTTCTCTTGATGCCCAAAAAAGAGATGAGATCGCAGAGATAGTCGCAAAATACTCTGGCATCGGCAAACAGGATATTCTGGATCATAATCTTACCATACCCACCAGCTTCTTCTGGAAAGACCTGCTGCGGGATCAGGGGTTAACTGTAGGCAGGCTCGATTCAAGATACAGGGGAATTGACCGCCAGGACGCGGGGGGCAGCTACGATCACGATCCCGCACTCACCTCATGGAACCACTCTTTTACACCGGCAATCAATCACTATTTGAGAGAAGTTTTGGGTTATGAGACCGATCTGAAGTACAACATATTTGGGCCGGTTAGGCCATGGGACAACAGCAATGATACCACCGCGGATGACCTGAGACGGGCAATGGGTGAGAACCCATTTATGCATGTAATGGTACAATCCGGTTATTATGACGGTGCAACGGACTACTTTTCCGCAAAATATGTGATGTGGAATATGGACAGAAGCGGCAAAGTTCAGGACCGTCTGCGGTTTGAAGGGTATCGAAGCGGCCACATGATGTACCTCAGGCAGGAAGACCTGGCAACATCCAATGAGCATATCCGTGATTTCATCCGTAATTCACTTACCAACGGTGAATCGGCAAGATATTGATTCAGTTGACTCAATTCGAATTAAACCAATAAGCCTTCGTGGCCCTCAAGGTAGATCAAAAGGGCCACGAACAGGCTAAATAAAGAAGAGATGCTCCGATTATTGAACTTCAGTAAACAATCGAACTATCAGACAACTTGTCTTAAAGTCACAGCAGGATTTTTCGATTACTCCGTTGGGTAATTATTATCCCAAACAGGGCTCTCATCCAGTTTTCGAATCCAGATATTCCGGAAACTTACCAGGTCGCCATGGTCTTGAAGCATTATACTGTCATCACCATGAGCAGTATAGCTGGGCGGGCCAATGTACTCTGTGGTGCCTTTCAGTTTGACCCTGTTTTGAACGACCACGCCATTCCAGATGACAGTGATATAGCCATGCTCGACCAGCTCACCCTCATCATTAAATTGAGGCGCTTCAAAGATCATGTTGTATGTCTGCCATTCACCCGGTTTTACGGAAGGGTTTACCAGCGGAACATACTGTTTGTAGACAGAGCCGGCCATTCCGTTCACATAGGTCTCATTTTCCCATGCATCCAGAACCTGTACTTCGTATCGTCTTTGAAAGAAGACACCACTGTTTCCGCGGCCCTGCCCCTGCCCTCTGATTTCAGCCGGTGCGCGCCACTCCAGATAGAGCTGGATGGATCCAAAATGATCTTTGGTTGCAATATTTCCGGTTCTGG
The DNA here is from genome assembly GCA_007127395.1 of Balneolaceae bacterium. GTDB lineage: Bacteria > Bacteroidota > Rhodothermia > Balneolales > Balneolaceae > Rhodohalobacter. Next base: position 842 of record SKZL01000054.1, on the reverse strand, counting down.
GTTGAACCGTCATCGCACCATCTTCCAGGGTCCACTGTACTTCTCCTCCGCGGGTCGATTCCCAGGCATCAAAATTTGTTCCGTCAAAAAGGATGATCGCATCTGATGGAGGTTCCATAAAACCGCCCGCAGCTTCAACAACCGGTGGCTGAGGTGCATAAAATTCAGTGTCTTCAGGAACCCATTGGCGCTCCTGTGCATGGAGCATAACAGAAAGGTTTACAAATAAGATCATCAACAAAAAGGACAAAAAAGGTTTTGTTTGCAGCATCTGTTTTGATTTTAAGGTTAATAGATTGTTTTATCTACATAATGTAATCAACGAAAATCTTTCATTCCATTCAGGATATGTAAATTAATTCGAATATGTAAAAAGGCTCTGAAAATCTTTTGTGAGTACCATCTGTTGCTTCATAGGTCATAAAGGATGAGAATAAATCCAAATAATCGGCAAGACGGAAAAGCGCCCGTACAGTTTTAGCGACTGCAAACCACTTAAAAGCGTGAGGATGTGGGGTCAAATTGACGAAAATTTCGGATGATATGTCAAAGCCATGTTATTCATCCAATTCTTCGGTTGTAAAATTTAACACAGATTTAGAACTCAATTTTTTAAAAAAGTGTCTCATGAGTTACATTACCCTGCCAAATAAATACAAGCCAATGAAAACGATCCAATAAATGAAAAACCCGAATCGGTATAAAACACTATTGCTAACAGCGCTCTTTCTGCTATCAACCCTGCCCTTAATTGCACGCCAGGGTGTAGTGCCGGAAGACTATTATAAAACGATCTTTGTTAGTCAAACCGAAATCTCTCCGGATGGCAGATACGTTGCCTT
>SKZL01000099.1 GCA_007127395.1 Balneolaceae bacterium | reverse complement strand
AGCAAAGTCGAAGGGTTAGAAGTAAAAAGCTGGAGCGTAGTAACAGTCCCGACCCCGACAATTGTCGGGGGTGAAAAGTCAGGATTAGTTGATAAAAACTCCCCCCTAATAAAGCCTGTCCCGACCCTGACAGTAGTCGGGGAGGGGGATAAAGGGAGGTGTCTCCACGGAATTATATCCTTATTCATAATCCTTTTTGTTGGCTCTGCCTTCAACCCAGTTCATGCTCAACAATCAGTGACCCAACATTACACCCCTCAAAATCTCCCTCTCGAAGGGACAGGACAGGCATTCTGGGCCGAAACTTCGTATCCCGAACTTCAACAATACATCCAAATCGCCATCCGGCAAAACCCGGAGCTGCAATCGTTACGTTCTATGGTTGATGCAGACCGGGAGCGGGTGCGTGAAGCCGGTCTGTTGATGGATCCCGAGATCAGTGTAGCCTACGATTTTAATCCAATGATGTCCGACTCCTACCTCGGCCGGTTCTCCATATCCGCTATGCAGATGTTTCCATGGTTTGGTTCGCTGGATGCAAGACGCGAACTCCAACAATCATCTGCTGAAGCAAGCCGGGCTCAGGTAAGTGCCCGTCAGCTTGAAATACTCAGAGACCTGAAGATCATCTGGCTCGATATCGCCGAACTCCGGGAACAGATCCGCATTACTGAGGAAACGATCGAGTTCGTACAGGATCTTGAAAAAATGGTGGAAGTCCGATATGAAACAGGGAGAGCAGGTCAGGCCGAGCTTCTCCGTATTCAGATGGAAGAGCAACGCCTTCACAACCGGATTGCAAACCTTGAAGACCGGCTCAACCCGTTCAAAGCCCGATTTAATGAACTACTGAACCGTGATGCAGATGCAGATGTAGATACTGCCGATGAACTGCATTCCCGGCCACTTCCAACTTCGGAGGAGGAGATTCGATCACTGATTCTCCAGCAACATCCGCAGTTTGATCTCATCTCAGCTGAACGCACTGCGGCCGGACAACAGCTCAGGCTTGCCAAGCTGGACGGGAGGCCAAGTTTTGGAATTGGCCTGGAGGTCATGGGACGTGATTTTGGGCCTATGTCGATGTTTCCGGATGCAAAGGAGAGTATCATCGGTATGGCTGTAGTCCGTGTACCGCTGTTCAGATCGCGATATGATTCTCAAAAACGACAGGCAAATTTCAGGTTGAACGCTCTTGACCATCAACAGGAACTGGCTGAAAACAGCTTGCTGGCTGAATTGGAAGAAGTTTCGGAAGAGATTCGATCAGCAGAGCGATCACTCATAATGTTTGATGATGAGCTGGTGCCCAGGGCCAGACAAGCCCTCACCATCATGAGTGAAGAGTATGCAACGGGCACGATTCGATTCGATGAACTGCTTCAACTCCATCGTGAACTGCTTGATCTGGAATTTGAACGGATCGAAACGGTGGTGAAACAGAACAAAGCCGTAGCAAAAATTGAAAGCTTAATGGGAGTAACTTCTCCATCTTAACAAACCAATAGAACAATGAACATCACAAAAACCCAACTTCTTACATACACCGCCATTCTTCTGGCCGGAATCATTCTCGGCTGGCTCTTTTTTGGCGGATCACATAGCCACAATGGCTCTTCAGATCAGCATAACCATGAAGTTAGTGCAGAAAACGGCCAGGAAGTATGGACTTGCTCCATGCACCCTGCGGTTCGTGAAGATGGCCCCGGATCATGCCCGATCTGTGGTATGGACCTGATCCCTGCATCATCCGAAGCACGTGAGGATGACTACACAATGGTAATGACCGAGTCCGCCGTTCGATTGGCCGATATCCAAACCACACCCGTCATAAGCGCTAACCCCAAAAAGGAGATTCAGCTGCCGGGACGAATTTCGATTGATGAGCGCAGAATCAGCTATGTAACTGCCCACTTTGAAGGACGAATCCACGATGTGAAGATCGATTTTACAGGAGCGCCTATACGTCAGGGCGAAGTGATGGCAACCATCTATTCACAGGAGGTTGTGAGTGCACAGCGAGAACTCCTTGAAGCGCATCGAATGCGCGACCGTAATCCCGGCCTGTATGATGCAGCCGTACGAAAATTCAGATTGTGGGAGTTTACGGATGATCAGATTCAGCAGATCATCGAGCGGGGTGAAGTACAAACCCACATGGAGATTCTTTCACCGGTAAATGGATTTGTGATGATACGAAATGTGGTGGACGACCAGCATGTAATGGAGGGTACCGTGATCTACGAGGTCGCAAATCTGGACCGTCTGTGGGTCACCCTGGATGCTTATGAAGAGGATATCGCATGGATATCAACCGGCGACAATATTGAGTTTCGTACACGATCCCATCCGGGTCAAACCTATGAAGCGGTAATCGATTACATCGATCCTATATTCGATTCTGTGTCAAGAACAATCCGTCTGCGTGCCAATATCGAAAATAGTGATCAGCGTCTGCGGCCGGATATGCTGGTTACAGGCACACTTTATGCAGAACGAGGTGAAGAAAAACCGATGGTTCCCGCTTCGGCTGTGCTATGGACAGGGCCACGTTCGTTGGTCTATGTGAAAGACACCGAAGCCGAAACTCCGCGGTTTATGGTACGTGAAGTTGTGCTGGGTCCAAAGGCCGGGGACTATTACGTCATTGAAGAGGGTATTGAAGAAGGTGAAGAGGTGGTCTTTAACGGTGCTTTCCGAATTGACAGTGAAATGCAGCTTGCAGACCGGTTCAGCATGATGAACCGTGAACCCGGAAGTGGCGCTGTTCGACTGCATGATCACGGGGGGATGGAAACGGGCGACATCGAAAACGGTGCTTCCATTGGAGGGCACCAGCATGAAGATATGCGATTCGATGATGTACCCGATGATTTTCGAGCAAAACTGACTGAAGCCATAGAAGCATATATCAGGGGGAAAGATGCCCTGGTTGAGTCTGACCTTGCCGGGGCTCAGGGGGAGTTTGAATCATTCTCAGAGATCCTTGAAGAGATCGGAATACATGGTCTATCCGGAGATGGACACATGGCCTGGATGGAGAGTTATGAAGTATTGATGGAACATGCTGCCTCCATAACTGGAACTGGAGATATAGAAGAGGCAAGAGAAGCATTCCGGCACCTGTCGGATGAGCTGATCCGTGCGGTTCAGATGTTCGGAATTGAGGGGGTTGTTTACCACCAGTACTGCCCGATGGCATTTGGGGATGAAGGTGCCAACTGGCTCAGCAGTGAAGAGCAGATCCAGAATCCATATTT
>SKZL01000203.1 GCA_007127395.1 Balneolaceae bacterium | reverse complement strand
CGATCAACTGGATGGATAATCAGACACTCAGCTTTACCGCAGTCGAAAGATCATCAAGCGGTTTCTATTCGATGAGAATGGATCAGGGATCGCCAAGATTACTCGCCGGCGGTGATGAGTACATCTTCCGAAATGCAAGCACTGACTCCAGGAACCGGATGTTTGCCGCTTCTGTAAATACAACCTCACATCCCGGAGAAGTTTATATTGTTGATCTTCGGCGGGGACTTTTTGACCGGATAACGCATCACAATGACTGGCTTGCCGACCGTGAACTGGGTGAACAGAGTTCAATTACCTGGAGTGGTGCAGATGATCTTGAAATTGAAGGAATTTTGGTCAAGCCGGTAGGGTATCAGGAAGGCCTTCGGTATCCGTTGGTAATTCTGCCACACGGCGGACCCGAAGGCATCAGCATGAATGGATGGAATACGCGAGCCCTCTATCCGGTGCAGGTGCTTGCAAATGAGGGTTATGTGGTCTTTAAGCCAAACTATCGAGGCAGTGGAGGGCGTGGGACGGCCTTTGCATCCGCAAACCACAGGGATCTGGGTGGAAAAGAGTTTGATGATGTGCTGTTCGGTATTGACCACCTTGAAGAGCTTGGTTTGATTGATTCGGAAAAGGTGGGTATATCGGGGACATCATACGGGGGCTATTTTTCAGCCTGGGCAGCTACCCGATACAGCGATCGTTTTGCTGCAGGAATAACCTTTGCTGGGCTATCCAACTGGATCTCTTTCATGGGAACAACGGATATACCGCATGAGATGAGTGTAGTTCACTGGGATCTCTACTGGTTCGACAATCCGGGGCAGAACTGGGAGCGCTCACCGGTAGCATGGCTTAATCATGCAAACACCCCGCTGCTTGTTGCGCACGGCCTGGCCGACGATCGTGTTCATCCGGAGCAGTCGATTCAGCTCTATCAATTTCTGGATATGCTTGAGATTCCGACCGGATTGGTTCTCTATCCCAGACAGCCTCACGGCCTAACAGAACGTGCTCATCAGCTCGATTTCATGAATCGTGTGATAGACTGGTTTGATGCTTATGTGAAATAATAGATGAACTCAGATCTCAGATCTGGTGGGACCGCCGAACAAAAGTTTCGGCCATTTCTACAAATAAGGATGATTTTCAGGCAACACCTGTCTTTTCTCATTTCATACAGACCTCCGGTGAATGGATCGGAACGTGGATCGCTATTGTCGGTTTCGGAACCGCACTTATTACCACGCTGTTTTTAGGAGATGAAGCACGGTTTTTTACTCAGGCAACCGGCATCGGATTCCTCGGAACCGGCTTTCTATCGATTATACTGATGCCTGTCTATGGTTTCCTGATTATTATTGCTTCGCGATTTCTTGCTGAACAATTCAGAGCCATTGCAACCATTGCCAATAATACTAAAAGGTAATGGACGGTTTATTCCGGTGCTTTATGATCTTCTGTAAAGGAAATTCAACTATTGATTTTTAAATACTTCCAGCGCGCCCGTCAGATAGACCATGGGCGCGTTCCAGTTGATTGTCACTTCATTGGTTGAATAGCTGCACCAGTGATCTATAAATGTGGTTGCAGGCAGATCTGATGTATATTCACAGCTATCTTGCTGACCCGGTTGCGGGCCACCTACAACAAAACCGGGCACCGGATCATCAACATCATCGGCAGCCGATTGACGATGGTGTGGATGCATTGGCGGTTTACTGCCAAACCCTGTAACAAATGAGTAGCCTGTCGCATTTCTGCCGAGCAGATAGTCCATATTCGCCAGAGCTGCGTTCAGAAAATCCTTCTCTCCGCTTAAACGATACGCCTGAATAAGCATGAGCGAATGGTTACCAATCACTCCGTTGCTCCCCCATACAAAATCACTTCTGCCGTATCGGCCCTTAGTTATCACATACGGTGATCTGTAATACTCTTCCAGCAGCTCCTCACCCTGTTCCATGATTCTTTTTTCGATCAGATACAAATCGGCTGCATCTGTCAGGTTATCCCGATGATGGGCCAGTGAAACCCATGCCAGCGGCCTTACATAACTCCAGCTTGGAACACCTACATTGATCTGATCAAATTCTCTGGCATTCCAGTATTCATCATTTCCTGTGGTAATGTACAACTCCGCCGCAGCCCAGTCGAATTCATCCTCCAGTTGCCGGTTTCCGTATGCACCGGTCTGAATATCAGACGGCTGCACATAGTACACTTCAGGGTTCTGAACCGCCCATTGCCATGCAAATTCGGCGGCCTCCACTGCTTCTTGGGCAAAATCAGGATCATATTCACTATATACACGGGCAGCCGTTGCCATCACGGCCGCAAAATTCAAGGTGCCTCCTGTGGATTTCATAACTGCAAAACGGTCGGCCGTTGCCTCGTGCGGCATCACCACTCCTGCAAAATTTTTGGTAGTTATTTTGTGGTAAACGCCACCATCATTCGGATCCTGTGAGGTCAACAGCCAATCCAGGTTCCAGCGAATCTCATCAAGAAGATCAGGAACACCATTCCCGGATTCAGGAATATTTAAATCCAGGCCGCGATAATACTCCGGGAAATGCTCATACGCTGCAAGAAGAGTATAGGTGCTGATTCCTGAATTGACCGCATACTTATTGTAATCACCTGCATCATACCAGCCTTTCGGCGAGGAAAATATGTAGCCCTCCGGACGCTCATCCGTTGCTGCCGATTCGTGAACATATACAACATCATCCGGATGACCCATCGGTCGTGCCCATATTCCGGCATGTTCCTCCAAGAGTTCGGTCGATGCACGGTTGAAATAAAACGCTTTGATGGAGGCTTTCGAAAGATCTCTCAGGATCTCCTCACGAATCTCAAAATCAAATGAGTGTCCGCCTCTATGATGCTCAATTCGATATCTGCCGGGAGTGGTAAACTCAGAAAAATCGGCAATAGATACGGTTTCACCTGAAAGCTCCCAGAATTTTGGGTCACTGAGTTCAGCTTCAAAAACCGGTTCATCGGTTGAAACATCAACTACACTGAAGTTCCCTGTAGCGTCCTCCGGCAGGATAGCGATTTTTTGTGCGTCCGGATAAAAACCAATCTGGTTAAGTTTGATCTCCCCTTGGGCATGAAGTAAAGATGTTGACAAAAGAAAGGTAATGATCAAAAATAATGCAGCTCTCATTTTCTAATATATTTGCGATGTTCTAATTTAATGTTAGTTCGACATATAGTTCAATATCACAACCTTTCACAATTGCTCAATGCTTCATCAACAAGTCCAATAAT
>SKZL01000235.1 GCA_007127395.1 Balneolaceae bacterium | reverse complement strand
CAGGCATCCATTCACCGGTAATGATCAAATCCGGTAAACCACTTTCAGAATTCTGAATCCACGCTGCTGAAGTTACATTGCCGATTGTTTCAATCTCTGATGCCACCTCTTCTGTTGCATCTGTAAAAACTCCAAAACCGTTATTAATCAGAATAAGACTCTGAGGGCCTACACCATATCTCCAGGGAACAGAGTGGCCGCCTACAAACAGGTCTAAATATCCATTCCCGTTAATATCCGCTGCTCTGACAACAGATCCGTTAATGGCATAATCTGGCAGACTATTTACAGATCGCCTGAACTCACCGTTCCCAGTGTTGATATAGAGCCGGTCATGAAGTTGGGGTGCTTCACCTGCATACTCATTACCTCCACTTACAACGTAGAGATCCGGCAAGCCATTACCGGTCGCATCAAAAAAGAGGGCATCTACATCTTCGCTTTCCCGATCTTCCAAAAATGCGGCTTGTCTGAACTCTGTAAAAGTGCCATCAGTCTGCTGCAAAAACAGTTTACCATCAAAGCCGTGAGCGCCCCCAAAATAGATATCATCTAAACCGTTACCATTTACATCGGCTATCGCAACAGCAGGGCCCCTTCTGGAGAGTTTATAAGGCATCAAGGGTTCACGGCTCTGATCATCAAAACTGTTCTCCCTGTGTGGATGTATCCATCCGGTTTCTTCGGTTATATTGGTTAGAAAAGGACTCTGACCAATTCTTTTGTGTAGTTGAGAGTAGTCGAATTGCCCATCTCCCTCTTCCTGATAAAGAGTGATCGTCTGATTCGATTCTACATTATATTGAATTTCATAGCGGTGATCGGGCCAGATTACCAACAATGAATCCACATCAGAGTGGTACCCCAGCCCTACATGTAATCGATGATCCACGGATGACTGAAATCCACGTACAGGCATCTGCTCTCTTGTAAAAATTTGATCATCTTTATAGAGAAATAGTTTAGCACCAATTCCGGTAGTGTTGGGCCCTTCACCCCGTAAATCTACTTTTAAATAATTAGTGGAATCACTATGAACAGACCTGTTTTCATAGATAAAAGCAGGTTCATTGATGTTGTTGACAATGAGATCAAGAAAACCGTTGTTGTTCAGATCAGCATATACAGCACCATGAGATGAAGTTGGTACACTGAATCCCCATTCTGAGGAAACATCTTTAAAAGTAAGGTCGCCATTATTGAGAAACATATAGTTCGAAACTATAATCGGCGGCATCTGATTAATCAGTTCATACTCCCTTTTAACCAGCTCCTCTCCGCTGTATTGCTGTCTGAGCCGGTTCATCGCAGCTACAACATCCAGGTCATTCGGACGATGTGGCATACCATTGGTTATGAATAGATCTTTCAATCCGTTGTTGTTGTAATCAGCCAACAGTGCAGACCAGCTCCAATCGGTTGTTGCAATACCGGATGCGAATGATATTTCACTAAATACCGGCAGATCTCCATCCAGAAACCCACGATTAATCTGAAGAGTGTTTCGATTGTTTTTATGTCCAAACCCAAAATTCAGTTTTGTATCATAAACTAATTTCAGATCCGGTCCACCCGATCGCAGAGTGATTGAGTGATCAGGTGACATCATATCAAGGGAGATGATATCAGTCAAACCATTGTTATTGATATCTCCGACATCATTACCCATGGATGAATTGCTGGTATGCCCCACCATCCGGTACAATTTTTCAGTAAAAGTCCCGTCACAATTATTGATATAAAAATAGTCATCCTCATGGAAATCGTTGCCTACGTAGATATCCGGACAACCGTCCAGGTTGATATCTGTGATAGAAACCCCCAGGCCATATCCAAGTGCACTGCTGATTATTCCGGCCTCTGCCGTAACATCAGTAAAACGATCACCGTCATTTCTAAAAAGTCTATCACCGCCTTTCGGGTCTGGGCGTTGTCTGAGCTCATCTGCAAATCCATATGTATCTTCACTGTGAAAAGAGTGATTCAGCAGAAACATATCCAGCCGGCCATTATTGTTGTAATCAAAGAATGCGGCCTGGGTAGAGTAACCTTCAAAATCGAGACCGAATTCAGCAGCCATCTCAGTAAACGTCTCATCTCCATTATTGATAAAGAGTTGATTTTTCCCGCTGACAGATAGATAGTTGACCCTACTGACATATATATCCAGATAGCCGTTTCCATTTACATCAGCCATCACAACACCCGTTGACCAGCTCCCATCATCATGAAGAATCCCGGCACTCTCTGTGATATCCTCAAAAACAAAATCGCCACGGTTCAGGTAGAGCCTGTTCGCAGTCTGATTGCCCACAAAAAAGAGATCAGGTAATCCATTATTATTAATATCACCAACAGCTACACCACCGCCATCGTAGAAATAGAGATAATTACGAATGTTAAAATCAGGTGTGCTTACAAGTTCATTAGAGAAGTGAATATTTGTATGTGATGCGGGAAGAGAGATGAATTGTTTCTCTTCTTCAGTTGCACATCCAATCAGCAGAAGTAATATAATAACCGAATAACAACTTATACGAACATTCAATTTTAACATAAAAAAAGAGTTAGTATCTGATAGTAATTTCCTGAGACAGATACCCATCAATGTCCATTTCAAAAGGACTTAAAAAGAGTGATCTAAGATAGTACAGGAATTGTATAGCATCAAAGTAAAATCATCCAAATATTATTGACAAGCATCCTGAGTCCTGGAAAACTGAATTAGCTCTTGATGGTCATTGGAGTAGTAGGTAAAAGTGACTTGAACACGTTGCATATACACTGGCAGCCAAAGTGTGCAGGGAATCCTGTCAACGGCTGCAGCATAGAGCGAATCACTTAAATTCTCGTTTTCAAACTCAATTTTGCTGATATTATCGATCGAATAGTTGTAAAACAATCTACTTGGTTTCACACCAATACTGTCTAATGTTGTATTTGAACCCAGATGTTGAGGCAATAGGTCGTTTAGTCCCTCAGCAGCCATTTGCAGCGAAGGTTCTATTTCCCTTTGAATCTTTTCATTAGAAGTATTATCCCCATTTTGTTGACAACCTGCCGTTAATAGCAATACTAACACAGCCAACCTATAGAACTTGCTCAAGGTGTTTTTTTTGATAGAGATCAATTCTACGTTCTCCTCTTTTAAATTGGTATTTGCACAATTTTAACTACACTGCAGGGGGCTTTGAAAAACCCTGAAATGTACCCATATTAAGGTTTTTCAAAGCCCCCCCTGTAATGAAGTAAGATAATCAGAACCCGAAT
>SKZL01000204.1 GCA_007127395.1 Balneolaceae bacterium | reverse complement strand
TTCAGTATTGAAGATATGATCGCTGATGAAGATGTGGTTGTAACCATATCAAATAAAGGATTCATCAAGAGAATGCCGGTCAGTGGATATCGACGCCAACGGCGAGGAGGTAAAGGAATGAAAGGAACCACGACAAAAGATGATGAATATGTAGAACATCTTTTTGTGGCTACCAATCATAACTACATACTCTTCTTCACAGAAAAAGGTAACTGCTACTGGCTGAAGGTTTATGAAATTCCTGAAGGCTCCCGATTGTCACGCGGACGAGCAATTGTGAATCTTATTGACATAGAAAAAGATGATAAAATTCAAACATTTGTACCTGTTAAGACGCTTGAGCAAGATGACTACATCAACAGTCACTCCATCATAATGTCTACAAAACAGGGACAAGTTAAGAAGACAACATTGGAGGCCTACAGCCGACCACGCAGAGATGGTATTATTGCAATCAATATCCGTGAAGGTGACAGCCTGCTTGGTGCAGCTCTTACTGATGGGGAAAGCAATATCATTCTTGCCAATAAGAAGGGAAGAGCCATTCGGTTCCATGAAAGTGATGCCCGTGAAATGGGACGAAATACTTCCGGTGTCAGAGGTATGACTCTGGGTAAAGGAGATGAACTTGTTGATATGGTTGTCATCAAAAATACTCATGAAGCGACTGTCCTGGCAATATCTGAAAACGGATATGGAAAACGCTCCCTGGTTGATGATTATCGGGAACAAAGCAGGGGTGGTAAAGGCGTGATCACACTAAAAGTAACACCTAAAACCGGTAATCTTATCGCTTTAAAAGAGGTATCAGATCATGATGACCTCATGGTGATCACTGAGCAGGGTAAGGTTATTCGAATGCAATGCAAGAGTCTTCGCACCATGGGAAGAAACACCCAGGGTGTTAGAATCATGAGGCTTGATGATGATGGTAAAATTGCTGCAATCACACGTGTTGTAAATGAAGACGAGGATGAAAATGAAGTGCCATCTGTAGAATAATTTCTGCCATTTACTCATTTTAAAAGGCTCCTTCTGGAGCCTTTTTTTTGTTTTTAAATCTTCTCTTTGTCCAAATCAGTGAAACAATTCTGATCTATTGAAGTATTAACTGAGCTGCTAAAAAGGGATTTTATCAGAATTATGGGACATTACATCAAATCGCCTGCTTTTTGGGTGACACTTCTCTCTATAACAGGACTGATTATCATTGGCTCCGTTCTAATTTTAATTTTTCTTGTAAAAGCTGAAAAGTTTGGCTCGATTCCGGACATAGATGAGATCGCATCAATTGAACTCAATCAATCAACGTTGATTCTCTCATCTGATGGAGAAACATTGGGTACGCTGCCAATGCATCAAACGAAAAGTATCACTCTCGATGAGATCAACCCCTTTTTTATTGACGCGCTAATATCAATTGAAGACATTAGGTTTCATAACCATAAAGGTATTGACTATAGGGCGCTGGGAAGGGTTGCTGTGCGCACTTTTTTACTAAGACAAAATTCGGGCGGTGGAAGCACGATAACTCAACAATTGGCAAAAAATTTATTCCCAAGATACGGAAACAAGGGTTTTTTACTTGTTACTGATAAAATACGTGAAATGATTATTGCCCATCGAATGGAGTCCATTTACACAAAGGAGGAGATCCTTGAATTGTACCTCAATTCAATCTCATTCGGAGAAGATACGATTGGCCTCTATTCAGCTTCTTTTCGTTTTTTTAATAAGCATCCACTTGATTTATCCCTTGCTGAATCGGCTACACTTGCAGGTGTTTTACGGGCAACAACCTACTACAATCCATTTAGAAATCAGGAAAACGCTTTAAGACGAAGAAATATCGTCTTACGACAGATGGAGAAATATCAATTTATATCAGTATCTGAAGCTCAAGATGCAATTCACACTCCTCTTATAACTGACTATCGGAGAAGATCGGCAGCGTTACAAACAGCTCCTTATTTCCTCAATTACATAAACTCTCAATTGAAAGAGATAACAGATCAATTACCGGCTTTAGATGGCAAACAATATCAAATTGATAAAGAAAGGCTCATTGTTCATACCTCTTTAAACAGTGCTTATCAGGAAGCGGCAGAAAAAGCTGTAACGATACAGATGAAAAAGCTCCAAAATATCTTTCATCAAGAGACTTATAACAATCCAATTTTCAATCCTCTGAGTGATCCGGATATTCTTTCAGCCTGGAGGACTACAGGTCAATACCGATCGCTACTCGAAAGAGGATATAGTCAGGAAAAAATACATACTATTCTGCACACACCAGTGGCAAGGTCACTCTTTTCATGGGACGGTTATCATCAAATGGATATATCACCCTATGATGAGTTAAAATATTATCTCACTTTTTTAAATTCGGGATTTGTCATAATGAATCCAACAAACGGCAATATACTTGCCTGGGTTGGTGGTATTGATCATCAACATTTTCCTTATGATCAGATTTTAGCCAAAAGACAACCCGGATCAGCATTTAAACCGATCGTCTATGCAGCAGCTTTGGAAAAAGGATCTCAACCATGTGATTATCTACGAAATCAACTCACCACTTTTGCATCTTATGACGACTGGACGCCCCGAAATCATCAGGACGAATATGGTGGATATGTATCGTTGCAAGCTGCACTGTCTCACTCCTTGAATACAGTTACTGTTCTTCTGGGACGTGAAACAGGTATATCTGCTGTACATCAAACAGCCCGTTTGATGGGTATTGATTCAAGAATGACAAACAGTCCCTCCTTGTCACTTGGTACATCTGAACTATCGCTTCTTGAATTAACCACTGCTTATACAACTTTTTTGAATTCTGGCAGATCCGTAAAACCAAGATCAATAACCAGGATCTATAATTCAGAAGGTGAACTGATTTACGATTTTGAAGAGCTTGATAATGGCAATCAACCGACTAATGAATCTGATTATTCCCTATCTGAAGATACTGCTTCGGCAATGGTTGTGATGCTTGAGAAAGCGATCAACGAAGGTACCGGATCTCATTTAAGAGATCAGTTTAATATCTCACATGCTGTAGCAGGAAAAACCGGAACTACTCAGCACTTTGTAGATGGGTGGTTTGTTGGTTTCACTTCCGAAATTGTATTTGGTGCACGTGTTGGTGGATATAATCACAGAGTGAGATTTCAGGAATTTCCCGCTTATGCATCGCAAACAGCCCTGCCTATTATGGGAGAATTTTTAAAACTGAGTGCATCAGATCAAAGGATAAATGAACCGTCACAAAATTTCTTCCCTGAGG
>SKZL01000172.1 GCA_007127395.1 Balneolaceae bacterium | reverse complement strand
GGGTCCTGTATATGGAAAGGATAAACCTGAAAAATTTTTCCTGAAGAATTGTTACGTAAATGCGCTCAAAAAGGCGGAAGAGAATGGTGTTGAGTCTATTGCTTTTCCATCGATATCGACCGGCGCATTTGGTTATCCAATGCAGGAAGCCGCTGAGATCGCATTTCAGGCAATCAAAGATTATTCCGGTCAGTTAAAGAGTGTCAGGGTTGTTCGCCTTGTACTCTGGAGCCCGGCAGATTACAACTTGCACCTGGATGTTTTGAAAAAGATTTGAATCCGATTTATATATCAGGCAATCTGTTTACTGTCCATAGATTTCATTTAGAACACCCGCCATTCGGATACCTGCCTGAAGAAGCCGTATGTACACAATATCCTTGTTAAAGTACCGGTACTCATAACCGATCCTGCTATTTTCGGGAAGGTCATAGATTCGGTCTCTGTAACTGACAGATTCATAGGCCCAATCCCGTACAGTTGCACTTTGCCACTCAATAATTTGATCCGGTGTTGCTGTGTTGAGCTCTTTTGCCAGTTCACTGTAACTCATTTGCAGGGAGTTGATAATATCGCTGTCCCAAACCCTGTGCAGGTTTGAATTGCTGCCCATCCAGTGAACCCTTACATCATTGCCACCTCGATCTTCACCGGTACCCACATGCAGTGGCTGATGAATATCACCGATCATGTGAATTACCATCTTCAACTTCTCCCGCTCCTCCTCTTCCGGCAATCCCCCTTCCTTCAATTCTGCAATGAGGGTTTCAAGTGCCCATATAATGTCACCGCCTTCATCCTGTTCGGTCTCTTCATAGGTTTTTCCATCCTCAATCGTAGCCCAGTGCCAGGTATTTGTATAGTCGAACCGGCTTTCGGAACGTATATCATCCATCCAGACCGTTGCGAATATGATTGATCTATCCCCCAGAACGGCATTTACTCGTTCTCTCGCCACCGGCGTCAGATGATAATCGGCTATTTCACCGGTTACATAGTGGCCAACCTGGCCCCATTTTGAGGATTTTTCGTCAAGTGCAGGATTTAAGAGCAGGAAAAGTGAGAATAAGAGCGTTGAGATCATAACCAATCTATTTTGAAACTGTTTTGATTTCCCTAAAAATAGGAAATTCTCATTTTAAATCACGCTCATAGGCAAGTTTCCTGAAAAGTTCTCTCTCTTTGGCATTCAGTTTCTCCGGCAGTTCGATTTCTGCTTTTAAGTAGTAATCTCCACGTTTTTCCGGTTTTTTGAACTCGGGTAACCCACGGCCTGTCAGCCTGAACACCTTCCCATTGGGTGTTTCAGGCGGTATATTGAGTTTAATTTTCCCCTGTAGTGTCTGAGCCGTGAACTGCCCGCCAAGTACTGCTGTATAGAGATCAAGCGGAAACGTTTGATAGATATTCAACCCTTTGCGTTCTACTCCATCCGGATCTACAATTTTGATTTTCAGATAGAGGTCACCTTTCACCTGTCCGCCCTCTCCTTTTCCTTTAAGCTTCAGGCGTTTTCCCTCTTCAATACCAGCGGGTATCTTGATTTTTACCCTTTCTCCATTCACCCTTAACTGTTTTTCGGTGTCCTCAAAAAGGTCCTTCAGTTGAACCGGAATCTCCGCTTCACTGTCTCTAGCACTTGCTGATCTTCGGGTAGCAGTCCGATGTTGCCTGGATTGCTGTTGACTGCCTGCAAATGGATCTGCACCGCCAAACAGGGTTTCGAAAAAACTGGAAAAAGGACTGCCGCCGCCACTGCTTCTGCCCTGATGTGAGCCTGCGGCACCACCTCCAAAAATATCATCCATATTGATATGGACACGCTGGCCTTGGCCACCCTGACGAGCATATTGTCCCCAGTTAAAATCGTTTGGATTGGCTCCTGCCTGTCTATACTGTTTCCAGTCTGAACCCACCTGGTCAAACAGTTTTCTCTTCTCAGGGTCTTTCAGAACCTCATACGCTTCCCCGATCTCCTTGAATTTGGCTTCAGCTCTCTTATTACCGGGATTTTTATCCGGATGAAACTTCGCCGCCTGCTTCCTATACTTCTTCTTGATCTCATCCTGAGAGGCGTCGCGGGGTACTCCTAATATTTTATAATAATCCTTATACTCCATCCTTTTTTAGTAAAATACTATGCAAAAGATGTGCCACTGATGAGTGATTTGCGATTTTGTCAGATAAAAGCTGGAATTGAAATGTAAACTCTGAAGAAACTACAGGGGGAGTGTTGAGTTTTTAGTGTTGAGTTTTGAGTTTGGAGGCAGTAAAAACCATTATAATCTACAACAGAATCAAAAAAAATAACTCAAAACTCATAACTCATAACTCAAAACTCATCACTCAAAACTCTTTAAAAAAATTAAGCCTCTGCAAAAATTTGCAGAGGCTTCTAACCTTAACCATAACTACATAGGATTACAACTCTATTGCTATAAAGATGTTCCTTCCTTGCCTTTCAACACGCAATAGCACAGCTTCCGTTCCATCCTGTTTCAATCCACGAATAGCGCCAAAAAATTCATTCGGAGTAGTGACAGCCTCATTTGAAACCTGTGTGATTACATCAACTCTTCTTAGACCTTGTCTGTATGAACGGCTTGTCTGTGAAATGGATGATACTACCACACCCTCTACTTCAGCATCCAGTCTGAGCTGACCACGAATGGATTCGGTTAATTCGGCAACATCAAAACCAAGCGACTCTTTCAACTCTTCCAGATCATCATCACTCATCGAACCGGCTATCGCCTCTGCATCTCTCTCCGCCAATACCACATTCACGGTTCTTCTTTCACCATCCCGGAAGATCTCCAGAGTAATGGTTTCCCCTGGCTGGCTATTGCCGATTTCTACCCTGAAATCGGTCCAGCTTTTTACCTCTTCACCATTTAGTCTCAAAATGACATCACCTTCACGAACTCCTGCATTGTATGCAGGTCCGTCATCTTCCACAGAGCTAACCACAAAACCTCTTGCACGCTCTAATCCAAGTGCCCGCGCCATAGTCTGATCAACATCACTGCTCCAGCTAAGACCTAAATAACCGCGTGCAACCCGTCCATCCGTGATCAACGCCTCCATCACATTTCGAACCATATTCACCGGTATCGCAAAACCGATTCCCTGGTTTCCGCCACTGCGGCTTGCGATTGCTGTATTGATACCGATCAGCTCACCATCCAGGTTTACCAGTGCTCCTCCGGAATTCCCCGGGTTAATCGCTGCATCTGTCTGTATGTAATTCTCATAAAGGTTTAACCCCAGTGATGATCTTCCGCTGGCACT
>SKZL01000084.1 GCA_007127395.1 Balneolaceae bacterium | reverse complement strand
TTAAAATTTTCCTTTCCCCCACCAACTGTCCGCTCTTCGTAAACACTTTCACAAAATACACTCCCTTAGCCATGCCTTGTAAATCAAATGATTGTTCTAAAGATGCGCCTTTTTGGGTTTGAATAACTTTTCCGCTGACATCTGCCAGCTGCATGGTAAGCCCCGAAGCAAGTGCTGTTTGGTTTTCCTCGCTTAGCGTTTCAGGGTCTATGGTTACGGTTACTAATGTATTATCTGTTGTGGGGTTCGGATGTGCATCCAATTGCACACCACTTTGCTCCATGTCTTCCATAGCGGTGGTTTCATTATTGTTGTTCGTTGGAACAAAATTCGTTGTGCTGTTGCTTTCTCGCTTGATACGGTTACCTGCATCGTCGTATGTGTATTCTACTTCGTTTTGGGAAAGAGTTACTCCTGCAAGGAGGAGAAGGGATGTGATGAGTGTTGTTTTCATGGTGTTTTTGTTTTAAAATGTTAGTTTAAATCCTATACCTTTTTTACTTATCATTAAACCCAAGTCTCCTTGTTGAGAAAGAGAGCTTCGGCTTGATATATTCCTATTATATACTTTAACAGATTTCATGAAATGATTATTCGCATTATTAGACATTGGAATTGAGAACAATATGGCTCCTAAACCAATTCCACCCGCAACCCAATTAGGTTCACCTCCAGCTATCATACCTCCAACTAACCAACCAACTCCAAGACCTCCTCCAACACTAAAAATAGTGGAAACAATATTAAGATTATTGCCCTTACGAAAAAAGGTATATGCATCTTCATCTTTACGAATAATATTTTTAAAATCATATTTGTAAATTTCTCTGTTGCCACTATAAAAATTATAGCCCCATGAAGACTTAGTGATTTTTAATGAATCGAATTTACTGTCTTCATCCTGTGACCAAGACACAGCATGTGTTAATAGTAAAACTAATGAAATTAAAATTTGTGTTTTCATGTTTAAGTTATTTTAACCGTTCTATGTATTCTTTCATCGCATCTTTAACCAAATTATTCCATTTTTCTTGAGGTATAGGGAGTTGATAGAAACTATGATGGTCTGGAAATGAAAGATCAGATTTTTCAGTATGCCTCAATTTCTTATAGTATATAACGTTGTTATTTTCTAAAATAAAAATCGATAGAGATAAATTAGTAATATAGAATTCATCACAACCAGCACTACCACAGTGATTATCTGTACGGAAATTAAATTTAATGACTGGAAAAATTATTCGCTTTGAATCAGCACCATCTTTAATATTGGGATAAACATTTATATCTTCAGAACCGATATGTTTTGATTGTGAGTTATATCGTTCTATTATTTTTTTGTTAGATAAATTCTTGCCTTTATCTCCAAAACAGATAGTTAGCCCAGTTTTATTGATTGACTTTTTGAAAATGCTAAAAAGGCTATCACTATTTAAATTTACTTCACTGTAATTAAGCTGCTTGTGGTTGTACGTTCCAAATAAAATATAATCCCCTACTACTAGTGTATCATTAGAGTAAACTTCTTGAAATACATAATTTCTCCTATTTTCATAATAGAAGCCATGATAAGAACAAGAACCTATAAAAACGAATGTTAATAAAATACTAATCATAAAACACAACCGCATAAGCATAAGTGAAAAGTTATTTCAAATTATAGAATAGGTTTTTAGATAAAATTATAAAGAGCTTTTTATGAGCATATTCATAATTCATTGGTAAATAATTCGGGTTATTGCTATATGTAGCATGAATTGTTTGCTGTATGAAGTAATCCGTAACACGTCCAAATGCCCCCCCGATAAATTCAGAAGTTCCAGCCCCACCAAACATCATAACACGTTCCATCAAACTTCTATTTTCAAAAGCCTCTTGACTTGAATGTGCAAAATCTGAAGCTTGGTTCAACCAACCTGCTCTCCATGCTTTGGCTGCTTTTTTACTTCCTCCAAAATAACTTCCATCAGCCATACTCAAATAGTTAATGTCTTGTCCAAACCCATAATTTGGGTTAGAAAATATACTCACTCCTACATAAGAATTAATAGCCCCACTTACAAATTTTTGGGCGTATTCTCTAAAATCTTCTTCCCACCCCTTGTCAGCACCAAAAACTCCAACATTCAATGATCCACCAGTCATCATACCAACTAGAGTTCCAAACTCAAAACCAATAATGCCTCCTGCAAAACCTGATCCAAAATAGCCTAAAGATGTACCAAGACTTTGACCTTCTTCATAGTTATACATCATATTTAACCCCCCTGAAGCTAATCCTGATTTTAGAACAGGTGCGTTTAAGTGGGCTATAGCCATAGCTTTTGGACCAAGGTTTCCAGCAAAAGCAGCACCAATTCCTGCTCCAACTCCTGCCCCAATTAGAGCGCCGCCAGCAATTCCTAAGGCAGTATTCTTATCCCATTCCCATTCAGCAATATTTATAGAGTTGTTTGCAACAGAACCACCAATATAACCACCGACTACGGCACCAATAATAATACTTTCAACTATTATATCACCACTTGGATCGCTATACCTCAACGGATTATTCCATACATAACTATAACGATTATAACTTTGTGAGAATAAAGGATCTTGAACGTACCTATCAGGCGACAACATCCTACCCAAAATCGGGTCGTAAATTCGCCCATTCATATTGATAAGGTCAAAATGTGGCAAATGTTCGTGCCCCGTATAACCTCTCAACCAAGTCGGCGACGGATTTAATATACTATACGACCAATCATTTGGATTTCTATAACGCCCCCAGGCATCAAAACTCTGCTCTAAAACTACATCACCAGTTTCATCGGTTAAAGCTACAATACTTCCCAAATGGTCTTTGTAGGTGAAATATGTTTCTTCTGTGGTAGTTCCATTTTCCTCTTCTTGTAAAACAATTGCCGTCATACCATCTCCTGCGGTGATGTAGTTGATGTGGCGAGTAATTCCTGTTTGATAGTCTATTTCTTTTTCATATAAGCCTACAAAGTGTTTTTCTAAGGCGAGACCGCTATCATCGTAAAAGGAAGTTTTACGACGTTGTTTGTCATGGCCGTATAAAAACTGTAATGTATAATCTCCTTCTGTAATAGAAGATGCTTTATTTAAAGCATTGTAGGAAATATCCTGCGTAAGAAGACTAATGTTTTCATTTTCGTTGGAGACGTTTGTTACAGCGTTTGGTTTTGTAGGGTGGTAGGCATAATCACCTGCGTCAGATTTAAAAGAAATATTTCCGTTATCCTCATATTCTACTTCTGAATATATCGTTGGGGGAGGACCCA
>SKZL01000056.1 GCA_007127395.1 Balneolaceae bacterium | reverse complement strand
TTCGATGCGGGTCAGGTTTCTATTTAATTCAAATCATTTTTTCGATACCTTTGTTGAAAAGATATACACAAAAAGTGAACTACATCTAATTGTAAGCCATCATGAAACTCTACACAACTCTTTTCATAACATTTATACTCATATTTACTGCATGCGGACAAACGGAGCAGGAGCGCGCATTACAGGAAGAGCGACAGATGCAGATGCAGATGCAACTGGTTGAATCGACTCCTGAATTCAATTCTCAAATGGAAACTGTGCTGGATCACTATTTTGCACTGAAAGATGCGTTGGTTCAATCAGATGCAGAAATAGCTGCCCAAGCTGCAGAACTCTATCTGGAACATGTCAGTGATGTGAATGCGGAGAGCCTTAATTCCGAATCTGCCGCTCTTTGGATCTCCTACAGCGAAATCATCACAAACAGCACCCGCGAGCTGATCCCTCTTGAAGATGTCGATGATCAGCGATACCATTTCGAATATATCTCAGAAGCGATGATCGAGATGGTTGATACCTTTCGCCCGGTTGGATATGAAGTTTATCACCAGAGTTGCCCGATGGTCCGTGGCGGATCTGCCGACTGGCTGAGCCGTGAGGAGCAGATTGCCAATCCATATCATGGCGACCGGATGCTGCGCTGCGGTGAGGTAATTCGAAGGATTTAATTTGTACATACAATGAAACCCTCAGGGCTGCTTATTACCGGTTCACTTTTTATGGCACTGGCTGTCGCATTTGGTGCTTTTGGTGCGCATATTGTTCAGGAGATGCTTACACCGGATCGGTTTGAGGTTTATAAAACGGCTGTAGAGTACCATTTCTATCACGCGATCGGATTGTTGATCCTCGGACTCCTGACCCAAAAAACAGGAGTCACAAGCTGGTTCCGATGGAGCGGATTCAGTTTTATCTCCGGCATTCTCATCTTTTCCGGCAGCCTCTATGTTCTTACACTCACCGACACCGGCTGGCTGGGTGCTGTAACCCCTCTGGGCGGCTTCGCCTTCATCCTCGGCTGGAGTTTTTTGATTTTGGGTGTGATGAAGAGCCGTGATAAAATTGACTAGAAATTGCTGTCTATTTTCCGAAAGCACATTACTTACCAACTTCATCCGATCCAGACCAACGTCATTCTGAATTTATTTCAGAATCTCAAAACCACAGAGTTATGCAAAATCCGCTATTCTAAGATTAAGTATGAATAACAAGCATGTCTTGCGAACAATGTGATATCATATACGAAACCCCAAAACAGGAGATCCTGAACCCGACAAGGGTCGGGACAGGATGACGCCTAAGTGCTAATCCGGTTGATCTTACTGAAATTTACCTCTACCAAAAACCTCAACTGAGGAGATGCTGATATCCCGAAGCTTTTGGGATGACAATAAACGTATTTAACCGACAGCTGTTCATCAATTCAAATACTATTTTATTTTGAGTTATGTTATCATTCATAGGGAACTTTTAGAACCTGAATATGAAACTCCCCCCAACAGGCTATCGGGAACACAGTTCAAATATTGAGTAGCTTTTCCGAAAGCTTTCAATCTATTTCAATGTTTATCAAAGCTCTGCAATTGAACTTTTAGGTATAATAACCCACTGGATCACTCAAACCCTTATCCATCATGACTCAATCCGGCCAAATTCTCAAAACTCTCATCATCACCTTCTTTATGTTTGCAGCCATACCCGCTGCACTTTTTGCACAAAACGAAATAGAACGGGAACGTATATCACTGCAGGGGCTACAGGAGTTCGGATTTTCGGCCAACATCGAGGGGAGCCGTACCATTGCCGGGGATCCCAACCTCACTCCGGGGCTCATCCGGCAGGACGCTGTAAGGCAACTCAGGGAAGCCAATCTGAGATTTGTTCCGGATGATGAAGTGCGATCATCCGCGGATATACCATTCCTTTACATGCACATCAACGCGATGGAGCTCGAAAACGGCCTGGTTCCATTTTCGATACAACTCAGACTATACCAACCGGTAAAACTGGTACTGAACCGTGACCTGCAGACCTCTGCCAGCACCTGGGAGCATGGGGTCGTAGGGATCGTCTCCCTCGACATGCTCACCCTGATCAACGAAGCTGCAAGTGATCTCGTGACCAATTTTATCAATGACTATGATGTCTATAATAGGCGCTGAAACTATTCCGATTGATCTGCTCAATTCATACGGTCTTACCATGAACCACATTACCACCGCTGTGGCAGAAGAGAATCGGGATGTTGCGGCCGGTCAGGTTACATCCGACCGTTTTGATGTTTTGGCTAAAACTGATGGCCGATTCCAATCGGTAGACGATATCGCAGATATCCAGCCACGGATCCCAGGCAGTAACCGCACCATAGCTCTCTCTGAAGTTGCTGAAGTAAAAGACACTCATCGAGAAGAGCGTCTGTTTGTGCGGTTAAACGGAGAACCATCCATGCAGTTGTCGATTACAAAACTTCCTGATGCCAATACCCTGGAGGTGATTGAGGGTGTGAAGTCAGAGTTGAATCGCCTTGAAAGAAGAGTCTATAGATGGGGAATGAAATCTCAACTCAAATTACTTATGTAATAATTCCCAAAAACCTCTGGGTGAAATAAACCTTAGCTGAGGTACTTTTTTTGAAATATCCAAAAGATCTTTATCTCCGGTGACTAATATATCGGCCTTAGCCCTGATTGCTGATTCCAACACCCAACGGTCATCTTCATCCCTGACTTTTACCTCAGAAGGTTTATCAGGAATAGGCTCTACATGATGCTTCTGTAGAAATTTCACAACATCGGAAACTTTCCTTTCTGGAATATTCAATTTTATTGTCAGCACACGTCTTAACTCTTCTAATACAATTTCACCTGTCATTAATTGATGATCGGTAAGAATCACTTCAAGTAAATCTGCACATAACCCTCTTGCTGTAAATGCGCTAACCAATACGTTGGTATCAGCAAAGATCTTCATGATCCACTCCAGGCTGAGTATTGCCTAATGAAATGGTTAGCGTTTTTGGAGTGAACCGTGAAGCTATAGAGATCAAAAGTCATAACTCATGATACTTCGCGGTAGACATCTTCATCAGTTAACCACCCTTGAGCTTCTCCATAAGGCAATAGCTCTTTTCGCAATTGCTGAAAAGATTCGATAGTTAATTGACGCTTTAAAGCCTGCCTTACCAATTCACTTTTTGACTGGCCTGATCGTTTTGATGATTCTTCAAGAAGTTGTTCAAGTTCTTTATCAATTCGAATAGTAAGTGTTGTATCCATAGAAAAGATTTATATCTAATGTA
>SKZL01000026.1 GCA_007127395.1 Balneolaceae bacterium | reverse complement strand
TCTGTCTTTTCTCCGGAAAAGAGATCACTGCACAGGTGAAGAATATCGAACTTAATAATGATTGGTCTTTTTCTGAGGCAGGTTCCGATCAATGGATGACTGCGAAAGTACCGGGAACGGTGCATGCAGACCTGATGAATCATAATGTGATCCAGGATCCCCACAATCATCTGAATGAAAAGGATGTTCAATGGATCGAAGATAGAGACTGGATTTACAAAACGACATTTACTGTTGACCAGGATCTGCTTAATTCGAAAAAAATTGAACTGATATTTGAAGGACTGGATACCTATTCCGACGTTTATCTGAATGATCAATTGATATTGCAAGCAGATAACATGTTTGTCGGCTGGGAGGTCGACGTAAAGGAGCACCTCAAAGAGGGCCAAAATGAACTATTGATCTACTTTCATTCACCGGTAAAAGAGGGAATGAAGAAGCTGTCAAAAATCGACTACTACATCCCCGCGATCAATGAACAGGCTCCCATGGATCAGCGAACAAGTGTTTTCACCAGAAAAGCCCCTTTTCACTATGGGTGGGACTGGGGTCCCCGATTGGTTACATCCGGTATCTGGCGACCGGTTTCACTGAGAGTATGGGATGAAGGCCGTATTGAAAGTGTCTATGTAGATACCAAATATATACTCGAAAATGAAGCCTGGATCTATGGTCATGCTGAAATAGAGATTATCGAACCGGGTGAATATCGTTTTTTACTGACTCTAAACGATCAAAGCAGTGCCATCGAGATTGCCAGTGATATGGCCGCTGGCACAAATCGGATTCCATTTGAATTCAGAGTTGATGACCCAAAGTTATGGTGGACAAACGGCCTCGGTGAACCTTATCTATATGCATTTAATTTTGAGTTGGAGAATGATTCCGGTGTTGTTGATCATTTGAATCTGGACTACGGTATCCGAACTCTAAGATTGGTACAGGAACCGGATGAGATCGGCCGGACCTTCTACTTTGAGTTAAATGGTGTACCTGTATTTATGAAGGGTGCCAATGTGATTCCATCCGAGACTCTCACCCCATCGGTTACTAAAGAGGTATATGAACGGCTTTTCGATAATGCATTGGCAGCGAATATGAATATGCTTCGGGTTTGGGGTGGTGCTATTTATGAAGAGAGCTTTTTTTATGAACTTGCAGACCGGAGCGGAATCCTCATCTGGCAGGATTTTATGTTTGCCTGTAATCTGAGTCCGGGCGATGAGCCTCATCTGGAAAATATCAGAAAAGAAGCTGAGTACAATGTAAAACGTCTCAGAAACCATCCATCAATTGCCGTCTGGACCGGAAATAATGAGAACTTACATGGCTGGCATCATTGGGGTTGGAAGGAGAGTTATGATCCGGAGACAAGAGAATTCATGTGGCGTACTTACGACCGTATTTTTCATGAAATTTTACCGGATGTAGTCAATAGGAATGCCCCCGGTACGCCCTACTGGTCATCATCTCCTTCGTCATATGGCAACACCCTGGCAGACAGACGATCCGGTGACGAGCACGACTGGACCATCTGGTTTGGGCAGGAGCCATTTTCATCTTATGGCAGGAATGTGCCAAGATTTATCAGTGAATACGGGATGCAGGCATTCCCGGGAATGCATACGATACGTGAATTTGCTGAGCCGTCAGATTTTGACATGGATTCAGAGGTGATGAGACACCGACAGCGAGGAACGATGGAGTATATCGCCCCCGGTTTTGATGGTAACGACATGATCAAGCGTTACATGGAGCGATATTACCCTGTCCCTGAACAGTTCGATGAATTCGTTTATGTGAGCCAGATAATGCATGGATTGGCATATAAAACAGCGATTGAAGCTCACAGAAGAAATATGCCGATTACGATGGGTTCACTCTACTGGCAACTGAATGACAGCTGGCCAACCATCTCCTGGGCTACAGTCGATTATTATGGCCGTTGGAAAGCAGCTCACTACAAAGTGAGAGATGCATACCGGGAAACAATTATCTCACCGGTTCTGGAGGAGAATGAAGTGCATATTTTCATTGTCTCTGATCGAATCTCTTCAGAAGAAGCAGGAATGTTGGTCATAACAATTAAAGATTTTCTTGGCCGGGTTGCCCATGAAGTGAAGATGGAAGTGATGCTTCCTGAAAACAACTCTGAATTGGTATACACCCTGCCGCTTGAGCAGATCCGTCAATATATCAATGATTTTGAGACCTCAGAATATTATCTGAAGGTAACACTATCGACGGATGAAACTGATTCAATTGAAAATATCCTCTTTTTTGAAAAACCGTCAGACCTGAGATTGCACAAAGCGGAAATTGAATATGAATTACAGAGGGATGGATCAGAGTTTGTAATGAGTTTAAAATCAGACGTGTTAGTGAAAGATCTTTACATCGAAGCAGCTGAAAGCACTCTTCATTTCAGTAATAACTTTTTTGATTTGGAAGCAGGTGCACGAAAAGAGGTAAGAATCAGCTCAGAAAAAGAAGTCTCGAATGAACCTGAAATTCGATTTTACTCTGTTAATAAGTTGATCCAGAATACAAAACCTGATTGAGATTCATGAATCATTCAACATAAAACTGAAGGTGCCTCATGTGCTGACATCGGCAGGATAATCAGTAAAAAATGCAACCATGAAGTCTTTTTTGCTACTTTTTTTATTAAAATTCACTCTATTGACCTTCCCCGCATTCGGTTCTATTGTTCTGGATCAATTTGGGTATCAACTGAATGATCGAAAAGTGGCTATCATTAAAGTGGCTAAGATCGGGCAGGATTCGGGTCAGCACTCCACTCCTCCAGGCAGTACATTTTATGTGAGAAATCTTGAAACAGATGAAATTGTTTTTGAGGGAACGGTTGTATCATGGGGAAGTGGTGCAGTTCATGAGCAGTCGGGCGATCAGGTTTGGCATCTTGATTTTTCAGAGCTGACAGACCCTGGATTATACAGAGTTGAAGAGCCTCAATCTGACAGGTTCTCCCATGCATTTGAGATACGGGAGAATCCCTGGTTAGGTGTATTACGGGCCGCTGTGAGAACGTTCTTTTATCAGCGCAGCGGATTTGAGAAAGAAGCACGTTTTGCCGGAGAGAACTGGTCGGATGATGCTGCATATCTGCAGGAGAAAGAGACGCGCGACTATTTCGATCAAAATAATCCTGACCGGTTCAGAGATCTTCATGGCGGATGGTTTGATGCAGGAGATTTCAATAAATATATCACGTTTACGAGCAGTGCCGTTCATCCGTTATTGATGGCTTATCGTCTAAATCCGGAAATCTGGGGTGA
>SKZL01000106.1 GCA_007127395.1 Balneolaceae bacterium | reverse complement strand
TGTTCGTTCACCTCTTTTTAATTGCCGTTGAGTGGCTGCATCCAGATCAGAACCGAACTTGGAAAATGCTTCCAGCTCTCTGTATTGAGCCAGATCCAATTTCAATGTTCCTGAAAGTTTCTTCATCGATTTCACCTGTGCTGAACCACCCACACGAGAAACTGAGATACCGACATCAATCGCCGGACGGATACCGGAGTTGAACAGATCTGTATCGAGGAAGATCTGCCCATCAGTAATGGAGATCACGTTCGTTGGAATATAGGCAGATACGTCGCCCGCCTGAGTTTCGATAACCGGAAGTGCAGTTAATGAACCGCCACCTTTAACCATCGGAGCGAGCTCTTCCGGAATGTTATTCATTTTCTTGGCCACTTCATCATTTCCAATGATTTTTGCAGCTCTTTCTAGCAGACGGCTATGCAGATAAAAAACATCACCCGGATAGGCTTCACGGCCCGGTGGCCTTCTCAGCAACAGTGAAAGCTCACGATAAGCCACTGCCTGCTTCGACAAATCATCATATATAACAAGAGCATGTCTACCGGTATCTCGGAAATACTCACCGATTGTAGCACCCGCAAAAGGAGCAATATATCTCATCGGTGCTGATGTACTGGCAGGTGCAGAAACAATTGTAGTGTAACTGAGTGCATCGTGCTCTCTAAGTGTGTTTACAATCGATGCTACTGTTGAGCCTTTCTGACCAACAGCCACGTAGATACAGTGAACAGGATGATCTGTATCCTGAGTATCTTTCTGATTGATAATTGTATCAAGCAAAACGGCAGTCTTTCCGGTCTGACGGTCACCAATAACCAACTCACGCTGTCCTCTACCGATTGGAATAAGTGAGTCGATCGCTTTAATCCCGGTCTGAAGCGGTTCATTCACCGGTTGTCTGTAAATAACACCGGGTGCTTTTCTCTCCAGAGGGAGTGTGATAGTATCACCGCTGATGGCACCTTTTCCGTCGATCGGTCGTCCAAGTGGATCAATAACCCTTCCAAGCAGCCCTTCACCGACTTTAAGTGAAGCAATATTTTTAGTTCTCTTTACAGTGTGCCCCTCTTCAACAAGGTCAGGCGATCCAAAGAGAACAATACCTACATTATCCTCCTCCAGGTTCAATACCATTCCACGAACGGGATTACCGTCTCTGTCGGGAGAATCCGGCAGTTCCACCAATTCTCCGGCCTGTACTTTAGACAAACCATATACACGTGCAATACCGTCTCCCACTTCAAGAACTGTACCGACGTCATATACATCTGATTCTCCGTCAAAACCGGAGAGTTGTTTTCTTAAGATTGCCGAAACTTCATCGGGTCTGACTTGACTCATTCTATTTCCTAATATTTTTTATTCAACAGAGGCTAAAGAGAATTGCTCCTTCAGCTGGTTTAATTTAAATTTTACAGAACCGTCTATAACAGTATCATCGATTCGAACCATCATTCCGCCGATCAGTTCACTGTCAACCGTTCGGTTCATTTGAACTTTTTTACCGGTTGAACTTTCCAATTGTGACTTCAGGGTCGCAATCTGCTTATCATCCAGTTCGAATGCAGAGGTAACATTCACTACAATGATACCGTGATGAATGTTATAAAGCTCTAAGAAATGGCCTGTGATTTTTTCCAAAAGGCTTTCACGGTTCTTTTCGATCAGTAATGCCAAAAGCTTTACAGTCAGATCGTGAGTATCAGTCGAAAAAATTTCATCCAGGGCTGCTTTTTTTTGCTCCTGTTTAACGATAGGGCTTTTCAGGAATGCTCTCAGTTCTCTGGAACCGTTCAACAGCTCACCGATCAGGTTCATATCCTGTTTAACATCTTCCAGGATACCCCTTTCAATGGCTGTCTCCATGTAAGCCTGTGCATATCGTCTTGCAGCCTTAGAACTCATTCTTATCTGTCCTGTTCTTTGTTATCTGTCACTTAATTGCTCTTCGTCAGATCCTCAATAAAAGAATCGACCAATTTTCTATTCTTTGCACTGTCAAGCTCTGACTTAACAATAATAGAAGCTGACTTCACGGCCAGGTCTGCAACTTCATTTCTCAGCTCATTGAGTGCACGTTTTTTCTCCTGTTCGATGGTTTTCCTTGCATCTTCCAGAATTTTTGCTGCCTCAACCTTGGATTTTTCAATCCTTTCGGCTCTCAGTAATTCAGCATCTTCCAATGCGCCCTTACGTATTTTCTGAGCAGCTACTTCAGCTTCCTTCAGAGCTTTCTCGTTGTCTCTCGATACCTCTTCTGCCCTTGCGAGTGCTTTTTCTGCAGATTCGAGAGAATTTTTAATACTCTCTTCCCGCTCTTTTAAAGCATTCATGATCGGTGGAACCAGAAATTTATTCATGGCCCACAGAAACAGAACAGTCGAGATCAATACCCAGAAACCAAAACCAGTATCAAATGAGAGAAGTCCTCCCCCACCGGCTAAGAAATATTGCATGACTTTATCGTGTTTTGAGGATTACTGTCCGATTCCGAGTGCGAGAATAATACAGACGATTGCACCGATCAGTGCCACACCTTCGATAAATACGGCTGTAAGAAGCATAGCTCCACGAATATCTCCTGCTGCTTCCGGCTGTCTTGCAATACTTTCAGTTGCACTTTTACCAATCATGCCGATTCCTATTCCGGCGCCGATTGCGATGATTCCTGCTCCAAGGCCTGCTGCTAAAAAACCCATAGTTATTACCTGTGTTTATTTATTGTTTTTGTGTTGTTGAGATTCTGTGTGATGAGCGTGAGCTACAGTCGCTACATCATGATCATGATGATGATGCTCCTCAGCTGCCATTCCGATGAATACAGCTGAAAGAAGTGTAAATACATATGCCTGAATAAGTGCTACAAGCACCTTCAAAAAGTAGAGTGCTGTTGTCAGAAGTACCCAAAAGACTCCGGATCCTACACCAACATATGCACCAAAAAGATCTGTGAATACAAAGATCAGGCCCAGTATACAGACGATCATAATCTTGCCTGAAAGCATATTTGCAAAAAGTCGTATGGCCAGTGCAAACGGTTTTGTGAACAGTCCAAGAATTTCTACCGGTGTCAGGATAATTCTGGACCAGGCCGGCACGCCCGGAAACATAAAGACATGCTCCCAGTGATCTTTGGTTCCATTTACCTGTGTCAATGTAAACGTGATCAACGCCAGTGTCGCTGTAACCGTCAGGTTAGCGGTTGCAGCCGCTGCCCATGGCAACAGGCCGAATAGATTCATAAAGGCAATTGCCATAAAAATGGTGAAGAGATAGGGTACAAATTTTTCGTATTTCTCT
>SKZL01000161.1 GCA_007127395.1 Balneolaceae bacterium | reverse complement strand
GAGGTTCAGAAGATTGAGCAGATCTCCGAGAAGGTTATGAAAGAGATGATCAATGATGAGTGGGTAATTGCACACCGCCAACGTGCACTTACCCCGGATAAACCGGTTATTCGAGGTACTGCTCAAAATCCGGATGTCTTTTTCCAGACTCGTGAAACCGGTAACAAATACTATTTGGCATGCCCCGATATCGTTCAAAATACGATGGATCGCTTTGCAAAACTCACAGGCAGAAATTACCGCCTTTTCCAGTATCATGGCCCTGCTGATGCAGAACGTGTTGTTATATTGATGGGTTCCGGTGCGGAAACTGCACATGAAGCCATTGATCATCTGAACGCAAGAGGAGAAAAGGTTGGATTGATTAAAGTGAGGCTGTTCCGTCCATTCAGCATGCAACACCTGATCCAGTCTCTGCCTGAAACTGTAAAAGGCATTGTTGTTCTGGACAGAACGAAAGAACCGGGAGCGACCGGTGAACCGCTGTATAACGATGTGATTACTACACTGGCAGAAAACCGCGTTGAAGAGTGGAAAAAATTCAACAGTGAACCTAAAGTGATAAATGGCCGTTATGGGCTCTCCTCAAAAGAGTTCACGCCACCTATGGTGAAACGCGTACTCGATGAACTGAATGAGGGCAAACCAAAAAATCACTTTACCATTGGTATCAATGATGATGTTACTCATACCAGCCTCTCAATGGAAAATGCTGTTTGGGAATCTGATCCGGAAATCTTTGAAGGACTGTTTTATGGACTGGGTGCGGATGGTACTGTAAGTGCCAACAAAAACTCGATAAAAATCATCGGGGATAACACGGATAATCATGCACAGGGATATTTTGTATACGACTCCAAAAAATCGGGCGCAACAACTGTATCTCACCTTCGATTTGGCCCTAAACCGATTCGATCTGCTTATCTGATCAGTAAAGCCAATTTTGTTGCATGTCACCAGTTTACATTCCTGGACAAAATTGATATGCTCAAACATGCGCGTGTCGGAGCCACTTTCTTATTGAACTCCCCCTACCCTGTCGATGAAGTCTGGGACCGATTGCCTGAGAAAGTGCAACAACAGATTATCGATAAAAAACTCAAATTTTACAGTATCGATGCCTACAAGGTAGCCCGGGAAAACGGGATGGGCACAAGGATCAACACAGTGATGCAGACATGCTTCTTTGCCATATCAGAGATTCTGGATCGCGAAGAGGCCATCCTGATGATCAAAAATGCCATCAAAAAAGCTTATGGCAGCAAGGGTGAAAAAATACTGCAGAGTAACTATGCAGCTGTAGATAACTCCGTGGCAAACCTGAATCAAATCGAAGTGCCGGAATCTGCATCATCCACACAGAAAATGAGGCCACCCGTACCTGAAGAAGCCCCCGATTTTGTTCAAAAGGTGATCGCTGAGATTATCTTGGGACAGGGCGACGACCTTCCGGTAAGTGCTTTTGAAGCAGATGGTACATTCCCTACAGGAACCACCAAATACGAAAAGCGAAATATTGCACTTGAAATCCCTGTATTGGATCCGGATGTATGTATCCAATGCGGTAAATGCGCAATGGTCTGTCCGCATTCCGTCATACGAATGAAAGCATTTGACGGTTCACTGCTGGAGGCCGCCCCTGAGTCATTCAAATATATGGATGCCAAAGGAAGAGAGTGGCCGGATAACACCAAGATCAGCATTCAGGTATCACCTGAGGACTGTACAGGATGTGTACTTTGTGTTGAGGTCTGTCCGGCTAAAAACAGGAAGGAAGTAGGCCGAAAAGCTCTCAATATGGAACCGATTGAGCCGCTGCTGGATCAGGAGAAAGAGAATTGGGATTTCTTCCTCACCATTCCGGAATATGATCGTTCACAGTTGAAAACGGAAACCGTTAAAGGTTCACAATTTCTGGAGCCGCTATTTGAATTCTCCGGAGCATGTGCAGGTTGTGGTGAAACACCATACATCAAGCTTATAACCCAGTTATATGGGGATCGAATGGTCATTGCCAATGCCACGGGCTGTTCCTCAATTTATGGTGGGAACCTCCCATCTACTCCATATACCACCAATAAAGATGGTTTCGGACCGGCCTGGTCAAACTCACTCTTTGAGGATAATGCGGAGTTTGGGCTTGGATTCAGGGTCACGATCGATAAGCAGCAGGAGCAGGCAAGAGAACTTCTCTCATCATTGAACGGTTCTGTTGATCCGCAATTGAAAGAAGCTATTCTGAATGCTGACATGTCGGATGAACCGGGAATCTATGAACAACGTGAACGCGTTGCGAAACTGAAAGATGCTCTCCGAAATTCTGACTCCAGAGAGGCAAAAATGCTTCTGAGTCTGTCCGATTATCTGGTACGAAAAAGTGTTTGGATATTTGGCGGTGATGGTTGGGCTTACGACATCGGTTATGGCGGACTCGATCACGTACTCGCAAGTGGCCGTGATGTGAATATCCTGGTGATGGATACTGAGGTCTATTCCAACACCGGTGGTCAGTGCTCCAAAGCCACACCGATAGGAGCTGTAGCCAAATTTGCAGCAGCAGGAAAAAGAGTTGCAAAGAAAGATCTGGGATTAATGTCTATAGCCGGCCAAAGTGCTTATGTAGCAAGAATTGCAATGGGTGCCAACGATATGCAAACAATGAAAGCAATCATTGAGGCAGAACGCTATCCGGGTCCATCCATAATCATTGCATACAGCCACTGTATCGCACACGGTTATGATATGCGATATGGACTCGATCAGCAGAAAAAAGCTGTTGATTCAGGTTACTGGCCACTCTTCAGATTCGATCCATCCAGAAAAGATCAGGGGCAGAACCCATTCCAGCTCGATTCAAAAGCTCCCAAGATCAACTTCAAGGATTATGCATACAACGAGATGCGTTATCTGATGCTGGCAAAATCACAGCCAAAAGTAGCTAAACAGCTCCTTGACGAGGCTCAAAAAGGAGTACTCAATCAATGGAAAGTATATGAGCAGATGCAGGCTGTTTATGAACCCAAGAATGAGGATTCAGAAACAAAAGATGAATAAACCACTGTTGCGCTCCGCCGGGTTCGATCTCAGCGGGGCGTATTTCAGAGTTTAAACCAAAACAGATACCTATCATTCTAACACAACAATAAAATGAACTTAGAGACCACATATCTTGGATTAAAACTGAAGAATCCATTGGTGCCTTCAGCGTCACCGCTATCAAATGACCTTGATGCCGTAAAAAAAATGGAAGAAGCAGGCGCTTCAGCCATTGTAATGTACTCCCTGTTTGAAGAGCAGATCAGCATGGAGAACAGGGCACTGGACCACTTTATCAATTCGCCCAGTGATAGTTTTGCGGAAGCCCTAAGCTATTTTCCGGAACCGGAAGATTACCACAATCTGCATGCAGAAGAGTATCTGGATCAGATTCAGGAACTGAAGAAGAGCGTGGATATTCCAATTATCGCCAGTTTAAATGGTGTTTCTGAAGGAGGCTGGATGTCTTACGCTATCAACATGCAGGAAGCCGGAGCCGATGCACTCGAATTGAATATTTACTACATAGCTGGCGACCCATCCATGACAGCTTCCGATGTTGAGGATATGTATGTAAATGATCTGATCGCTGTTAAGAAGTCAGTGGATATCCCCGTTTCAGTGAAATTAGGCCCCTATTTCAGTTCATTCGGAAATATGGCTGTAAAACTTGAAAAAGCTGGTGCTGATGGACTTGTACTCTTCAACAGATTTTATCAGCCGGATATTGACCTGGATACACTTGAGGTGGAACCGAGCCTGGATCTCAGCAGTTCATTTGAAAAAAGGCTGCCACTTCGGTGGATAGCGATGTTGCGTCCACACCTGAACTGCAGTATCGCTGCTACAACAGGTATTCATACTGCCAAAGATGTCATTAAAATGACTCTCGCCGGTGCAGATGTCTCCATGATGGCATCGATTCTGATATTTCACGGACCTGATATTCTCTCCAAAATTGAGAAGGAGATAATTGAATGGATGGAAGAAAAAGAGTATACCTCACTGGAAGAGATGAAAGGCGCCATGAGTTCAGCCTCTGTTGCTGATCCAAGCTCTTTTGAGCGGGCTAACTACATCAAGATCCTTCAGGGTTTTGATTTGAAGCAATTTAGATAGGCAGTTAACCGGATAATTTATAGTGAATCTAAATTAAGCCAAAGATGTCTTTTTCATTGGATTGCGGATTCGTTATTACTACTTTTATTTAGAGGTATACATCCAAAATAGAGATACTCCTCAAAACCAGTACACAAATTTACTATCAATTTTTTTTAACAGATAAATCACTACAACTATGGCACTAATAATTACCGATACCTGTATCAACTGTGGAGCTTGTGAACCTGAATGCCCTAATCAGGCAATCTATGAGCCGGGCATGGAGTGGACGATGGCTGAGGGAACCAATTTAAGCGGATCAGTCAATATGCTTAATGGCCAAAGCGTGGATGCAGATGAAATGCAGGCACCAATCTCCGACGACTTTTACTTTATTGTAACAGATAAATGTACAGAATGTAAGGGATTCCACGAGGAAGAGCAGTGTGTCGTTTTCTGCCCTGTTCCGGACTGTATCGTTGTTGACCCGGAGCATGAAGAGAGTGAAGATGTATTGATGGCAAGATACGAAGCATTACATTAAGACTTAATCAGCGGGTTGAAGGCGGATTAACTTCTTCGATCCGCCATCTTCTCGTATACCTCCTCTACTTAAAATCCACGGTTAAATATGGCAAGTTCCACCCTCACCACAAGTATGCGAAAAGTTGTTGTCCGGTTTTCAGGTGATTCCGGTGATGGAATGCAATTGACCGGTGATATGTTCTCTCAGGCTTCCGGTTTCGCAGGTAACGACTTAACAACAATACCAGATTTTCCCGCAGAAATTCGTGCTCCCCAAGGCAGTATCGGTGGTGTCTCCAGTTTTCAGATTCAACTTGGTGGAACTGAAATCTACACACCGGGCGATACCGTTGATGTTCTGGTGGTTATGAACCCTGCCGCATTGGCTGCAAATCTCCAATTTTTAAAACCGGGTGGAACAATCATTGCTGACAGTGATGAGTTCACTAACAAGAATCTGAAGAAAGCTAATTACGAAACAAATCCGCTGGAAGATGGATCTTTGGATGAATACCATCTGATTCAGGCTCCCGCCACCTCTCTTACCAAAGAAGCACTCAAGGATCTGGGACTGGAAACCCAGGCGATGGTCAGAAGTAAGAATATGTTTACTCTGGGACTTGTCCTCTATATGTTCAGCAGGCCATTAAAGAATACAATTGAATTCATAGAGAGAAAGTTTTATAAAAAGCCTCTATTGGTTGATGCCAACAAACGTGCAATTGAAGCCGGTTTCAATTTTGGTGAAAGTACCGAGGTATTTGGAAGATCAATCGTGATACCGCCGGCAAATCTGCCTAAGGGAACCTATCGGAATATTGATGGGAACACAGCCGTTGCATGGGGACTTCTTGCTGCAGCAGAAAGTTGTAACAAAAAGCTTTCGTTGTGCTCTTACCCGATCACACCTGCTTCAGAAATATTGCATGAACTCTCCTCAAGAAAAGATATGGGTGCCATTGTTTTTCAGGCTGAGGATGAAATTGCTGCCGTCTGTGCAGCAATCGGAGCCGCATTCAGCGGTAATCTATCTATTACAACTACATCCGGACCGGGACTTTCACTCAAATCCGAAGCAATCGGACTGGCCGTTATTGCAGAACTTCCCCTTGTAGTGGTAAACGTTCAGAGAGCAGGACCCTCTACAGGATTACCTACAAAAACGGAACAAAGTGATTTGAACCAGGCACTTTATGGCCGACATGGAGATGCCCCTTTAATTGTTATTGCTTCCAGTTCTCCGGACGACTGCTTTTACTTTGCATACGAAGCTGCCAGGCTTGCAGTTGAACACGTGACACCAGTCATACTACTATCTGACACCTATCTGGCCAGTGGAACAAGCCCATGGAGACTTCCCGAGAAAGGTGATCTTAAACCCATCAAGGTTCCAAAATTTAAAGGTGACCCCGAAAAATGGGAATCTTTTATGAGGCAACCTGAATTTTTAAACCGTTACTGGATGAGCCCGGGCGACAAAGGTTTTGAGCATCGTAACGGCGGACTTGAAAAAAAAGATATCTCCGGTAATCTGACCTATGAACCTCAGAATCATGAGACCATGACTCATCTGAGAGCAGAAAAAATTGAACGCATCTCAAAACGTATTCCAAAACTGAATGTAACCGGTGCACAATCCGGTAAATTATTGGTTGTTGGATGGGGCAGCACACATGGTGCAATCAATACCGCTGTGACTGAAATGATAGAGGATGGAGAGAGTGAAGTTGGATTTACGCACTTTAACTACATTAGCCCTCTGCCTGAAAATTGTGAAGAGATCTTTCGTGCATTTGATCAGATCCTGATATGTGAACTTAACAATGGCCAGTTTGCAAACTATCTCAGATCAAAATTTCCTCAATTTAATTACGAGCAGTATAATAAAATTCAGGGGCAGCCATTCTTTACATCAGAGATAAAAGCCCGCATTATTAACATTTTATCAAACTA
The DNA here is from genome assembly GCA_007127395.1 of Balneolaceae bacterium. GTDB lineage: Bacteria > Bacteroidota > Rhodothermia > Balneolales > Balneolaceae > Rhodohalobacter. The sequence continues at coordinate 5,637 of SKZL01000161.1, read as the reverse complement.
ATTATGCTCACTGATCATAAAGCTAAACCGCAAGAGTTAACTAAAAAGGACTTTGTTAGTGACCAGTCTGTTCGATGGTGCCCCGGTTGCGGAGATTACATGATTTTAGCGATGATGCAAAAAACGTTTGCGCAAATGGGGCATAAAAAAGAGAATTTTTTGAGTGTCTCCGGTATTGGCTGTTCATCACGGATCACTTACTATCTGGATACTTATGGTATACACTCCATCCATGGTCGAGCCATTGCAGTTGCAACAGGTGCCAAACTGGCAAACCCTGATCTCAATGTGTGGGTATTTACCGGGGATGGTGACTGTATGGCAATTGGCGGGAACCACTTCATCCATGCCTGCAGAAGAAATGTAAATCTGAATATTATCGTTTTTAATAATAAGATTTACGGTATGACCAAGGGGCAGTCCTCTCCTACTACCCCTGTGGGGACAAAAACCAAAACAGCTCCGGAAGGAAGTTATGAGCAACCATTCAATATAGGTGAGGTTGCTATCGGTTCTGGAGCTACTTTTTTCGCAAGGGTACCCGATAACGATCCAAAACTCCTCGAAAATGTGATGATGGAAGCATATCATCATGAGGGTACATCCGTCATTGAAGTTCTCCAAAACTGTGTAATCTTTACTGATGGAATTCATGAAGCGATTACAGGAAAGGAAACCAGAGATGACAATCAGCTGAGGCTGCAGCAAGGCAAACCTATGATATTCGGAAAGGAATTGGACAAGATGATTCGCCTGAATGGGATGAAATTGGAAAAGTCTAATGTCGGTGATAAAAGCAGTGAAGCACTGATCCATGATGAGTCTGAATTAGAGCCTCAAATGCATATAGCATTAGCGAATCTGCAGTTACCAAATCAACCGGTAGCAGTCGGAATTATCAGGCGAGTTGAACTACCCAGCTATGGCGACATCGTCCACGAAGCCATTAAATCAGAAATGAAAAGAAGCGAGTTTAAAACCCTGGATGAACTTTATCGAGGTGGTAACACCTGGGAGATATCATAAATAGATATAAATTGCTGTGAAATAGATCAATTTCTATCCTCTTTTTCACTTCTATCAACTCTTACCTCAATTCTGATATATCATTTCAGAGTCTAGAACTCGAATGCGCTCAAACAGATGTCCCGTCGTTTCAACCATCTGTTTGTGTAGAGGATCAATCTGATATTGGTCGTGATCTTCCACTGAAGCAAACCACATTATAACTGTGTAACCGAAATCATGGTCTGTAATCGGCCTGGATTCCGTTTGAGCGGGACGCCCTATCAGTGAAGATGAAATATACGGAATCTCCAAAAGCGCCCTTAAATCTGACTCAAACTGTAGCTTTTCATCATCACTAACATCTTCTTTAAAGTAGAAATAGAGAGTATGCTTAATCATTCCGGTGAATTCCGTTTGATCATGCTCTCTTTCGTTTTCATTAGGCATGCACGATAGCAACATGAAACAGATGACCAGCAAACTGCTCGTAAATCTCACTTTAATCATATTTTTCTAATTTGATTTCTTCCACTCATTTTTAACACCTCAGTAAACTATTTTATCATGTCATATTCAAAAAAATCTTTTTTCCGAAGAGAATTTCATATCACAATTATATCATTCTATACCTTAAACCATTTATCATCATTTTTATCTCGAATTCATGTTATTTAGGTTTATTCACCTTCTGTGTAAGATATTTTAATTGTTTTGAAATTTTTTCAAAATTTTTTTCTGACACCAAAATATTATTTCTTATTGATTCTCAATGAGTTTTGGGAACTATTTAAAATCATTCAAGAAAAAACATGTTTTGCACATATTGACTGCAAATCGGGAAAGAGTTTAATTACAGTAGATTCAGCAGTCACCGAGAGGTGAAAGTTGGGTCAGGTCAGGAATAAATGACCAGGATAGTTCCCGAAGTGTAAAAGCCAAGGGTGACTGTCGGAAGGCAGCCAAAATCCGAATCATTTTGAACTGTTTCCGAAACCTTCTTCTTAGGAATAAGAGATGTCGGCCCGGATGGATGATAACTACGGTTGAAACCATCCAGCATGATGCTCAAAGCACCACAAATGCAATGACATCTGCCGCAGACTCCCTGGGAGGAGGGTTTTTTTTTGCCTTCACTCCAGAGTATTTCGAAAGAATAGCTCCAAACTATTTCCTTCTAACTTCACCCTTATATTAAACAAAAGGAGTTACACCGGGCATAGCAACTTGCAATAGATCTGCATCCGGAACCATACTCCAATCATTGATTTCTGGCCCAAGTGCTTCAGAAGAATTCAGCGCCATCTCATAGGTAACTTTTCTGCCTGTGTAAGCCGCCATTCGTCCCATAATTCCAATCAAAGTACTCTTCGCCATAAATTCGCCGTCATTAATCGGCATTCCACTTCGGATCGAGGCAAACAGTTCATCATGCTGTGTTTGATACATCTGATTCTCTTCACCTTCATAATCCCAGTTTCTGCGTCCACGAATACTGTGCTCACCTGAAGCGAATGCTCTTGCTATTCCATCCGATCCGAATATCTCAGCTTTGTAGCTGTTTTCACAGTTCGGCTGTTGTCGACTAAAATGAAATCCTTTCGCTCCATTGGCATACTCATAAGTAATTGCAAAATGATCATATATATTGCCATAAATAGGATCAACCCTTACCTGTCTCCCACCGGAACCGACAGCACTCACCGGCATCTCATCGCCCATAGCCCAAGACATAAAATCCAGGCTGTGAACTGCCTGTTCAACAATATGGTCTCCGGATATCCAGTTGTAATAGATCCAGTTTCTAAGCTGGTGCTGAGCCGGTGTCCATCCAGTATTTGATTCCACGACTCTGGCTGCACCTGTATTATATGTATTATAAATAGCCCTTATATCACCTACTGCACCATCCAATACCCTGTCATAAAAGGCACGTTTAGGGTAGTGGTATCTCCAGCAGAAACCAGACACAATGGATAAATTTGCCTCTTTTGATCTCCTGACCGCTTCAAACACCCTCCTTGCACCTGGCGCATCTACCGCTACCGGTTTTTCACAAAAGACGTGAAGATTAGCATCTACAGCTGCTTCAAGATGTTTAGGCCGGAATGAAGATGGTCCCGCAAGCAGTACTACATCGATTCCGGAATCGATCACTTTTTGATATGCGTCAAAACCAATAAATACTCTCTCTTCAGGTACATTCACCTTTTCACCATGCCTCATACCAAGAAGTTCAAGCGCGCTATCAGCTTTATCACGAAATATATCAGCAACAGCAATCAGCTCTACGTTTGGGTCAGCATTCAAAGCTTGATTGGCTGCACCTGTCCCTCGACCACCACAACCTATCAGTCCCACTTTTAGTTTTACTTCAGGGCTTACAGGAGTTCCTGCAACTATTGCAGGTGCGGTTGTTGAGCATGCATTAATAGCCAACATACCACCGGCGGCTGCCAATCCTGATACTTTCAAGAATTCACGTCTGTTTTGAAGATTCATATCCATTTTCTATTAATTTATTGCAAAATGATCCATCTCTTAATTTAATACTCCTGCTGTAACTTTTATGTAAAAATTAGTTCTCTCAACAGTGAAAATTGTTATACATATTGAAATATTTACCTATTGCACATACCGTTTTCCCAATTCCTGCTGCCAAACATTTAATTTCTCTCTCATATTTTTCTTGCAAATGCATAGATTCCATTTCCTTTTTTATTCTTGGTAAAAAGATCTGCATAATTTAGTATCAACACTATTGGCAGAATAAGTGGATAGTAGACTAATAGAGGAACAAAGGCGAAAAGGCCAATTTTATTGAACAAAATCATTGGATATTTGATAGATAAGATCCAAGCTTTCCTGCCGGCTGAGCCATAGGTGTAATGTGTCATCACCGGTAACAGATCAGCTTCCATAAGTTTTTTCTCGATATCTGCTTTTGAATATCCGGTTCTGGCATGCTCACCAACAAAGCTATCGTCCTCTTCTGCATCATCACCGGACAGATGTGATGGGGAATGCATTAAAAAATAACCATCATTTTTAATCAATGAACTCAAATTGTTGATTACCCTGACATCATCTTCAATATGTTCCAGTACATCAACGCATAAAATCAGGTCAAACTTCTCATCTGATGAAAGTTCAAGCAGATTTTCATTGGAAAACTCAATACGGCCCTGATCAATCTCTTGCTTGAAAAATTTTCTGTTATCCTCCAGATACTCATCTTTTATATCGATTGAATAGATTTCAACCCGTTGAAATTTCTTCAATAAAAAATAGTCATACTGACCAAAACCGGAGCCTGCATCCAATACTTTCCACAATCCCTTCTCTTCAAACTCTTCTCCTTTTTCAGCCAACAATCTTCTAAGATGCCAGCTTCTTAGAAAAAGAAGGTCCAGAAGAAAATAGAATAATTTCCTAAGTCTGTTGGAATTTCTGATCATTCTGGCAAACCGATCCTTAACAGGATCATAAGCTATTTTTGTCATATACCGATTTTGTCCGCTACTTCGGGGTTTTGACTACGAACATGCCATTTATTGATCATTTCACCTAAAAATCCAATCGAAAAGAATTGAACTCCGACAAGAATTAACAAAATTCCCAAAAACAGAAGTGGTCTGTTGGCCAGCGGTTCTCCCAAAAACAACTTCAAATAAGACAGATAGACACTAACAGCACCACCTATGAGCAGAAACAGAATACCGATGGACCCGAAAAAGTGCATTGGCCTCTGCTTGTATCTGTTTACGAATAAGAGAGTCAGAAGATCTAAAAACCCATTCAGAAATCTGGAAATCCCAAACTTTGTTTTGCCGTGACGCCGTGGATGATGCCTGACTACTTTTTCAGTTATCTTATCGTATCCTTTCCATTTTGCCAGTAGCGGCACATATCTGTGCATTTCTCCATAAAGATAGATGCTGTCTGTAACCTCTCTCCTGTAAGCTTTTAAACCACAATTAAAATCGTGAAGCTCGATGCCGGTGGTGAGTCGAGTTACCGCATTGAAAAACCTGGATGGTACAGTCTTTGATATCGGATCATATCTCACTTTTTTCCATCCGCTAACTAAATCATTCCCTTCTTGCAGAATAGAAATCATCTCCGGAATTTCATTTGGATCATCCTGCAAATCTGCATCCATAGTAACTACATATCTGCCTCTCGCATTACTGAACCCGGCTTGAAGAGCATCACTTTTACCGTAATTTCGTCGAAAACGAATAGCTTTTACCGCTTTTTTTTCACGTGTTAATTCTCTCAATATATCCCATGAACGATCAAAAGTAATGTTTCGGGACAATACAAGCAGGCGAATGAGGGCGGGTTCATCCGCGTCAGGCTGAACAAAACGCAATATCCAGATTTTCGGGTGAAACGCGCCGCCCCGAGGCGCTTTCACCTGAATAATCATTTCCTCCAGTAGTCCGAAGAGCGCATTGTTCCCAGTGGGCGCTTTTATGCTTGCATAATCGGCATAAACGCTGAACCGGCCTGAAAGGCGGCGCAACGATTCAAGCAACTTTATCGGATCAGTCTCGCCGGCGGCGGTGCGTTCTCCCAACGCGATGTGGGTTGGCAGGGAGATCAGGGTATCCGGATCAAGGGAATAGG
>SKZL01000125.1 GCA_007127395.1 Balneolaceae bacterium | reverse complement strand
TGTTATAAAACGACAAAGAGGCCCTTGTTGTTGCCGGAACATTGAATCTCCTTAATATCGGTTGAGCACAGTGGTGACCGGTTCTAACAGCTACACCCTGTTTATCCAGCAGTGTACCAACATCTGATGCATGTATATCATCCAAAATAAAAGATGCCAGTGATGCTCTATTTACCGGCTCGCCAATTAGCTTCAACCCATCAATCTCTTTGAGCCGATCTACTAAATATGTCACCAATTCAAACTCTCTTTGAGCGATATTATCCATCCCAATCTCATTCAGATAATCGATGGCTTTGCTCAATCCGATAGATGCTGCAATCGGTGGTGTTCCAGCTTCAAATCTGAATGGAACCCTGTTGTAAGTAGTACCTTCAAAGCTGACCTTATCAATCATATCCCCGCCTCCTCTGTAAGGTGGCATTTGATCTAAAATCGATTTACGGCCATAGAGTATACCAAAACCGGTAGGCCCACACATTTTGTGAGAAGAGAAAGCAAAAAAATCAGCATCAATATCCTGAATATCTACTTTTTGGTGTGGTACAGATTGAGCACCATCCACCAGTACCACTGCACCGGTTTCATGAGCAAGTTCCGTGATCTCTTTTACCGGATTAACCGTCCCCAATGCATTGGATATGTGAACAATGGCAACAATTTTCGTTTTGCTTGAAAGCAATTTTTTATAGGCATCCATGTCCAGGTCACCACTGTCGCTTACCGGAATAACCTTGATACGAGCACCGGTTTTCTCAGCAATCATTTGCCACGGAACGATATTGGCATGATGCTCCATCTGAGTCAGGATAATTTCATCACCCTCTTTCAGAAATTTGGACCCATAACTGTTTGCCACTAGATTAATGGAATCAGTGGTTCCGGTGGTATAGATGATCTCATCAGGATCCGATGCATTAATAAGCTTCTGGACCTTAAAGCGAGTCTCTTCAAATGCATCAGTCGCTTTTTGGCTCAGTGTATGAATCCCCCTGTGAACATTAGAGTGTTCATAGCGATGATAATGATCAATCCGTTCAGCTACCTGAACCGGCATCTGACTGGATGCAGCATTATCTAGATAGACAATTGGCCTGCCGTTCACATCTTGATGAAGGACCGGAAAATCTTTTCGGATCTTCTCAAAATCTACTTTCGATATCTCTTTCAGAGCCTGATTCATTTAAGTTTATACTATATTTGTAACTAAGCCGGCACCTTTGGTTTACTGTTTGCTTTTGTATATCTGTAAACTTCCTCAATCAGCAGTTTATGTACAGAGTCTACTTTTACATTCTCAATTGTTTCCAATGCAAATGCATATGTCAAAACCTCTTTTGCCTTCTCTTCTGTCATGCCCCTGCTCTGAAGATAGAATACCTCTTCCGGGTCGAGTTGACCGATTGTTGCACCATGTGAACAGAGAACATCATCAGCAAATATTTCAAGCTGAGGTTTAGTGTTTACCAAACCATCTATAGAGAGTAAAAGATTCCTGTTTTCCTGAAATGAGTCAATTTTTTGAGCATCTTTTCTGACAAATATCTTACCGTTAAAGATACTGTGTGCACTACCGTTCACCACAACTTTATGAAGCTGGTGGCTTGTCGCATGTGAGAATCGGTGATCCATAACAGAGTGTGTATCCGCTACCTGATCTCCATCAATCAATACTAGGCCATCCAGAGTAAAATCCACCTCTTCATCTTCCTGAATCACACGCGGCTCATTCCTTGACAGTTTCGCACCAAGTGTAATTGTATAAGAGTGGTATTCCGAATTTTTCTCTACATATGTGATGGGTCTGGATAGATGAAAAGCATCCAGACTGTCACGCTGGATACGCACATGATGTATGTGAGCTCTCTGCTTAACTTTCACTTCACAAACCGGGATCGTCAGATACCTGTTATCCGACAGGCCTATATGATCTTCAATTATTGTCAGATCAGAATCCTCCTCTGCAATAACAAGCATCCGCGGACTTGCGATATAGGGCTGTTCAGAGTCTGTGTAAATGTTCAATATCTGTATAGGGGCCTCAGCCTTGGCACCTTTCTCCAGATGTATATAGGCACCATCATCAAACATCAGATTATTATAAGCTGTAAAGACATCATTATCATAGTTAACAAGCCTGTTCAGATACTCTTTAACTGCTTCATCACCGGCATATTTTGCGAGGTTACCTACCGTCACACCTTTGCCCAGGCCGCCAATGGAAGAGTATTTTTCCTCAAAATAACCATTCACAAACACAAGTCTGCTGCGATCTGACTCAGGAAGAAAATACTTCTCAATATCCGTAGCAGGTGATACTCCGGCTTTATCCAAATGAACAAAATCTGTTCTTTTTAACTCCTTTAGATTTGTGAACTTCCACTCCTCAATTTTACGATCAGGAAATTCATTAGAGTTGAGTGTTAACATACCTTCCTCCGCGATTCCTGTCCATAGCCGATCTTTTGAGACCGGCCTGTTCATAGCCAGTTCATGTAAAACAGATGGTTCGATCCTTGTGGGATGTGCCATTATTTTGCCTCTCCATTTACAGTTGCAAGTGACTCCAACCAGTCATAACCCTTCTCTTCAAGCTCAAGAGCCAGCTCTTTACCGCCTGATTTAACAATCCTTCCTGCAATCATTACATGGACATGATCCGGAATAATATAGTTGAGCAGTCTCTGGTAGTGTGTAATTAAAACCACACCATCATCTTCTCCATGCAACTTATTGATCCCATCAGATACCACTCTCAGTGCATCAATATCCAATCCGGAATCTGTTTCATCCAATAGTGATAGTGAAGGCTGCAATACTGCCATCTGAAAAATTTCATTTCTCTTCTTTTCACCGCCTGAAAATCCTGCATTAACACTTCTCTCAAGAAATTCAGGATTCATTTCAACCAGATCGAGCTTCTCTCTGATATAGTCATCAAACTCAAGCGGGTCAAGCTCTTCTCTTCCTCTGGATGCTGCAATTGTGTTATATGATTCTCTCAGAAGAGTAGTATTTGTCACCCCCGGAACCTCGACCGGATATTGAAATGCAAGAAAAATACCTGCATGAGCCCTTTCGTCCGGATCCATCTCAAGAATGCTTTCACCATTGAACAAAATATCTCCTTTAGTTACTTCATACTGAGGATGTCCTGCAACTACCTTGGCTAGTGTACTTTTCCCACTGCCATTCGGTCCCATAATTGCATGAATTTCACCTTTTGTAATAGTAAGGTTAACACCTTTAAGGATTTCAATTCCTTCGCCTTCTACTTCTGCATGTAAATCTTTTAGTTCTAACACTGTTTTTTCTATTTGAATTTTTTGTTTTTTTTGAAAAATCTGTCACAATCTAATCTGACTGCAGGTTATCTTAAACAGCTCCAGATTGATTGTAAAAATCGTCACGAATGGTTAGCCAACACTCCCTTCCAGTTTTATTCCCAAAAGTTTATTGGCCTCAACTGCAAACTCCATCGGGAGCTCCTTGAGCACCTCTTTACAGAAACCGTTGACGATGAGTGAAATGGCATCATCTTCGCTTATACCACGCTGCTGAAGGTAAAAAATCTGGTCTTCACCAACCCTGGAGGTAGTGGCTTCATGCTCTATCTTTCCGGTAGGATTCGCCGATTCGATGTATGGAAAGGTATGTGCACCGCAAGTTTGTCCGATCAACATTGAGTCACATTGCGAATAATTTCTGGCATTATCGGCTTTTTTACTGATTTTAACTTCACCACGATAACTGTTATTTGAATTACCGGCAGAGATACCCTTAGATATAATCGTACTCTTTGTGTTTTTGCCGATGTGGATCATTTTAGTTCCGGTATCGGCCTGCTGTCTTTTGTTGGTAACGGCCACTGAGAAGAATTCCCCGACGGAATTATCACCCTGCAGTATTACACTCGGATACTTAAGTGTTACTGCAGAACCTGTCTCCAGCTGGGTCCATGAGATCTTGGAGTTCTTCCCTCTGCAGGCTCCCCTTTTGGTTACAAAATTATAGATTCCTCCTTTACCATCTTCATCACCTGAATACCAGTTCTGAATGGTTGAATATTTGATCTCTGCATTATCAAGGGCAACCAATTCAACGACAGCAGCATGCAGCTGATGCTCATCATACATGGGCGCCGTGCAACCTTCCAGATAACTGACATGACTATTCTCCTCTGCAATAATTAGAGTTCTTTCAAACTGACCGGAGTTCATATTATTTATTCTGAAATATGTAGAGAGCTCCATCGGACAAATCGTGTCTTTCGGTACATAACAGAATGATCCGTCAGAAAATACTGCAGAATTGAGAGCCGCATAAAAGTTATCGCGGACTGGAACAACCGAACCCATATACTTCTTAACCAGATCCGGATGGTTTTTAACTGCTTCTGATATAGAGCAAAAGATGACTCCTGCTTCTGCCAATTTCTCCTTGAACGTGGTAAAGATAGATACACTATCAAAAACTGCATCCACCGCTACACCGGCAAGCATTTTCTGCTCATCAAGAGGTATTCCAAGCTTCTCATAAGTTTCACGGATCTTGGGGTCCACATCATCCAGGCTATCCAGCTTCGGTTTGTTTTTAGGTGCTGAATAATATTGAAGCGTATCAAACTTTGGCTTCTCATATGTGGCATTAAACCATGATGGCTCTTCCATTTCAAGCCAGCTCCGATACGCCTTCAGACGAAATTCGGTCATCCACTCAGGTTCGTCTTTTTTCTCAGAAATGAGACGTACAATATCCTCATTTAATCCTTTTGGGAAATCTTCATATTCTACATCTGTGGTGAACCCATATTTGTACTCTTCACCGATCATTGATTCGAGAGCTTTTGTCTCACTCATAAATTCTATCTTTTTTTATCATTAATAAGCCTAATTCAATCTCTCAGCCTTATTGTTACTGTGTAAGGGCAGTAACCTACCAGGAGACCAATATACACATCCTTATTTAGAATGAGTAAATATAAGCAAAATGGTACGTTTACCCAAGAAGCTTTCAGGCTGAAATAAATAGACAATTCTGATATGAATCCAATTGATAGTTGCTATCTGAATGATAGATACCGAATCGACGTAATGGTTGGTTAACGAATGTAAGTACAGTGTCACAACTGCTTTCAGTCACTAAGCAAAGCACTTACACATGCTGTATTTACGATATCTTCAACGGAACACCCTCTTGAAAGATCCATATAAGGTTTTGCCAATCCTTGAAGGATCGGCCCGGTAGCGGTGGCGCCTCCGATCCTTTCTGTAATTTTATATGCGATGTTTCCAGCATCCAGATTTGGAAAAATAAATACATTGGCATTCCCCTGTAAAGCTGAGCCGGGAGCTTTTCTGGCAGCTATATCCGGAACCACAGCTGTATCAAATTGCATCTCTCCATCGATCACCCATTTGCTGTTCTGTTCTATGGCCAGAGACAGTGCTTCCTGAACCAATGTAACAGAATCATGTTTTGCACTCCCTTTCGTGGAAAAAGAGAGAAATGCAATTTTTGGAGAGCTGTCTGTCAGCTTTAAGTGAGTGCCACCGGCATCCAATGCAATGGAAGCGAGCTGGCTTGAATCAGGATAAGGTACAACAGCGCAATCAGCGTATGTATAAACTCTTCCATCCGGAAGTTCCATCAGAAATGAGCTGGAAACCAATGAAGATCGCGGTGATACACCGACTGTTCTGATGGCAGCAATAATCACTTCTGAAGTTGATGCAACTGAACCTGCAACAGCACTGTCACCATAACCTCGTTCCAATAACCATCCGGCAGTAAAAAGTGGGTTCAAACAGATTTTTTCAATCTGTTCATCATCAGGATTTTTATGTGCAAGTTTTTGCTTGAAAAAACTGAATTTTTCATCTTCATCTTCGCCAATAACAGAACGAATCTCAATTAATTCAGGAAGCTCTATACTATTTTTGCCTGCCAAATCTCTGATTTGCAATGGATCACCAATCAAAACAGGAATTGCAAGATTCTCCTTGTCCAGTTCGAGAGCCGCTTTTATGACCCGGATATCTTTTTCTGCTTCGGGCAGCAGTACCCTTTTTCTATTTTCTGATGCTCGTTTTCGAATCTTCTCTAATTGCGTCATTTCCTAATCAATTTCAGATAATACATTTTTTAAATTCGCCTGATGCATTCAATATGCGCTGATCAGGCAATCATTTTAGATATCAAAGTGTGATGGGAAAATATAAAAAATCTTATGGCTTATTGAATCAGTAATAAAATTGAAACCACCGTAAGTAAAATTCCTATCCATTGAGTTTTTGTAAAGTGATCTTTCCAAAAGATAATTCCGATCAGTGTGCCACCTAAAACTGTTAACACATTAACGGAACTGTAGACCACGGCTCCACTCATTCTCTCAAGTGCCATGATCAAAAAGATGGAAGTCAAAAGATTGGGTATTCCTATAGCAATACCAAGTTTAATCTCATTAAGTGTAAACTGTAGCTCTCTTCTGATTAAAAGAGTCAATAGACCAATTATGAAGGCAGTCAAAAAGACTGATCCCATAAAAAGCTCCTTCCCCATAATATCTGAGAATTCTGACTCGAACACTTTGAGTGAAGCATCACCAACTCCTGTACCCAGAAATAACAATAATAGAAGCCAACCTGTCTCCTTCTTAAGTTCAAATTCGATACTCTTCTTTCTGGGCAGCAACAAAAACAGAGTTGTAAAAACCAGAAAAACACCTAACCATTGATATGGGCTCAAAAATTCCAGGTACCATATTGTTGAGAGAAGTACCGGTATGATCAATGAAATACGCATTGCTGCGATGCTGATTCCTACACCGTTATGAAAGACAGATTTACTGTAGAAATAAAAGTTTGCAATAAAAATTACACCCACAACTCCCGCCAAAAGTATTGGCTGTATCATCTGGTCGCTGTTAACAACATCTCCTCCGATATAGATTGAAACGGTAAGAGCAACAGCTGACGCTACCAGATAATTGACCGTCAGTACCCGTATTGTGTTCAGCTTTCTGCTCTCAGATTGCTTTAAGAAGTGAGCAATCAAAATGGATGTTGAGGCAGATAATATGACAAATATCCAGCCCGACATCATTGATTGATGTATAGTGTGGTATTACCGAAGACGATAACCTCCTGTGGCCGATCGTGATATCTTCTGGATGTATAGTCCACATTATTCTCCAGGTGACGCACAATATCAGCGATTCTTACATTTCTCCGTTTAATTGCATCAGCCAGATAGTAATTAAAGATGTGATGCCTTTGGTTTTCCAATCCGGATGAAGCATAAACGGATGATCTTTGACCCGGCCTGTTACTGAAAATAATTGCACTATTTGGAAGTTTCCTCAATAGTATTCCGGCTGTTTGAAACAGTGCCAAAGTAGAACTGCTTCTGCCATTACCCAATTCTCTCTCATTTTCGTTGCCTGAAAACTCCAGATCCACATAAAGGAACATCGATTCCGGATTAATATCCTCAAAAATCCCAAACAGGTAATCAGACAGTGTATTAAAGCTTGAGTCCCTGTCTACATAGTGTAAACCAATCTCCCGGTTTTCGGTCTGGTAACCATAACCGGAAAGATAGACATGCAGGGCAGACACTGAATCGGAAAAGGCAAACTGTTCCAGTTCATCTTTCCAGTGGTCAAGAGTATCCATTTCCAAAGTAAGGATCTGCTCCCGGTTCATCTGAAGAGCGGATCTCATATAGAAACGAAAAAGTTCATGATCTCTGTCCAGATATTGCCTCGGTTCAAAATCACCGGAAAAGCCATTTGTTAATATGATAGCCCTGTCTCTCGGATTATTTGATTTCAATATCGGCACACTGTTTTCTACATCAATGTGTCCAAATGGCACCTCTGCAAATTCTGTGATCGCAGATGAACCAGATCTGTCCGAACTTCTCCATTCAACTTCTCCTGAATGAGTTGAAATAAAAACTTCTGATCCTCCAAATAGCACACGATACCACTCTTCATCCTGATGGATCAACCGAAGCGAACTTCCCTGGCCTACTTCTGTCACAATATTTTGTTCAGTCACTTGCCTGGTGTTTCTGAGGACCGCAATGGGTGAGGTGATTAAAATATGCGGTTCCAGAAAATCTTTAATTCTTACCTCTTCTGTCAAGATATTTCCGTTGTATCTCATTCTCAAAACAATGATGTCTGCATCATCTAATTGGCTCTCCACATAATCACTCACAAAAGAGAGATTTATTTCAAGTCTGCCGCTGCTTAAATCCAAATTTGGTTCTGAATAGATGATTTCATCTTTATAACCGATCTCTAAATCCACTGCAAATCCATTATAGATATCGACATCATCAGCTTTTGTTGTATCTGATATTATCACATATCCACTCTGTCTCATCAACTGATTCTCTCCTGTATAGATCGGTTCTCCGGTTGGTTTCATATTAAGAACAGAAACTACTGCAAGAAGCCCTGCCGAAATATTCAGTACAGTCCTTTGATCTGAGCTGACAGCAGGAGAAATACCGGAGGAATTTGCGGCGGCAAATGCATACGCTGAAGCAGCAAGTCCCGCAAACATGAATCCCCATTTTGGCCGATACTGTTGAACCGTTCTCTCCATTTTTAACCACTCCTGATACTCTCTGTCGCTCGTTAAATATGATTGAAAGACAATCTGAGGATTCTGGTAACTTGGCCTGTTTTCAAGCAGTAAGACAATATTCTCTTCAACAACTGTAGGTTCATCATTTGGGTTCAGCGCATTTTCATCTGTTACCACCCAGCGACTTGACGTACAGGAAATAGCCATCAAGTAAAGTGCAGCCAGTATGAATAAGAAGCGATATCCGGATCTCATAATAATATCTTAGAAGGAAATCACGGCACCAAAGCCAAATAGATGTCTAACTTTGAATGAGTCATTATCTTTTGGTTCCGATAACCAGAAAGGAATTTCATATCTGAATACGAACCCCCTGTCTTTGCCTCGGTAATCAGGAATATTCAGTGAAAGTGAAAAACCGGCACCGGCATTGGAAAAAGAGCCGGATGGCTCATTTTCAATGAACTCCAGAGATCGGCCTGTGTCGAAGAACAGATATGACCTGAATTTTAGAAACTCAGACGCGTACGGAATCTTATTAAACATAACGGCAATCGGATTCCAATAGTCAAGCTCTGCATTCAATGAAATAATGGAATGAAAAAGCAGTTGTGAGCCGTTTTCATTCAGACACGTTTCACTATTTGAACCGGGTTGATTACATTTTAGAATAAAACTATCTACATCAGATGATGTATAACCCCTTAAATTTGCCCCTCCCGCAATGTGCATATTACCCAATTCAAGCCAGCTTTGAGGAATAGTACCTTTTGCCCTTGTAACACCATTGCCGCCCCATTGGTTTGCAGGCCTCATACTTCTCGAGTGAAGATATTCAGGCGTGCTCCCTGATGTGGCAAATCCGCTGTAGCCTCTCAGATGTAATGCCCAAAAACGATTAAATTCGACACTCTGAATTGCTGCCAGAGTGGTTACATTGAAACTATCATCAAGATATTGAAACGATGTATTCAAATTGAAGCGGTACCATCCAAGCCTATTATCATCCCGAAGTTCAGCTGAGAAATGTGTAAACAACTTATCTTGGTCGCTCCAAAGGCTTTGAAACGGGGTGTAGTCCACATCAAATCTTTTCTCATAAGAGTTGTATATACGTAGCTCTCGATAACGTCTCTCATCAAACCCCTGTTGCCACCTTTTGTTGAAGGCAATTCCATGATTGTGATAACCTGTCCGAATTGAACTTAAGATTCCTATACTTGCTTCACTTCCAAAATCGGACCATCGGTTGATCGGCTCCGTGTAACTCAGGTAATATGAAACCGGAAGTTTCGGAAACCATAAACCTACCCAAAAACCGGCATCCAATCTGTGAGGGCCATCTTCAAATGTACCCGGTACCTGTCCCTTCAGGTTCACACCCACTCTGATCCCATCCACGTCGTTATACCATAAATCAGGGGATGGCAGTATTTCATAAGCTGCACTTTGTGCAGTGACCATTGCAGGATGTTTAAATGCAATGAGCAGAAATAAGAGTAATATCAGTGAATATCTATATACCAATCTTCCAGTATTTGATTGGATGTTATCAACGAATAAGTGAGTTGAATCAGCCTTTTCTGTTCAGGCCAACTGATTCTTGTGATTGCATCTTCAAGTGAAAACCAATCAAAGCCGGAGTGTTCTGAATTTAAGTTTACTTTTTCAGAAACACTGATATCAGCTGCAAAAGCCGGAATATGTAATATCTGATCTGTGCCGTGCTCATAGAATGAATTAATCGACGGAATTGTCCAGAGTTTTAATGGCTTTAGTTCTGTCTCTTCAAAAAGTTCCCTGACTGCTGCCTGCCAATAAGTTTCACCGGACTCCACTTTACCTCCTATCATTCTCCATTGGCCATAATAAATATGGCCTTTTGATCTTTTTAACAGTAGGAAGAACGGTTCTTCTTCAACAATCTTATAGGGATAAAGATCTATCACTCTTTTATCAGCCACTTTTCTGAACCTGTTCCTTAAAATAGTTCATGGTCTTCAATAAACCTTCCCGACGATCAGTAAGGGGTTCCCATTTTAAAACTCTTTTAGCTTTTGTTATATCGGGTTGTCTGATTTTTGGATCATCTGCCGGCAGCTCATTAAAAACAATATCACTACTGCTTCCTGTAATTTCGATGATCTCTTTGGCAAATTCTAAGATTGATATCTCCTCCGGATTACCGATATTCACAGGCTCTACCTCATCACTCTGCGATAGTCTGAATATTCCTTCAACCAGATCATCCACATAGGTAAAGGAACGAGTTTGTGAACCGTCACCGAATACAGTAATCGGTTTATTCTCGAAAGCCTGTCTGAAGAACGTAGGTAGTGCCCTACCATCCTTCAAACGCATTCTGGCACCATACGTATTAAAGATTCGTACAATCCTTGTTTCAACTCCATGATATCGGTGGTATGCCATCGTCATAGCTTCTGCAAATCTCTTTGCTTCATCATAAACACCTCTATAACCGGTTGGATTTACATTCCCCCAATAAGTCTCCTTTTGTGGATGTTCAAGCGGATCTCCATACACTTCACTTGTAGAAGCGAGCAGAAATTTTGCCCCTTTTGCTTTTGCAAGTCCTAAAGTTTTATGTGTTCCAAGAGAACCCACCTTGAGCGTTTGAATCGGCATCTCAAGATAATCGATCGGTGATGCGGGTGAAGCAAAGTGAAGGATCAAATCCAGGTCACCCTCCAGATCGATGTAATTTGTGACATCAAACTCGATGAACTGAAAATGTTCATTATCTGTCAGATGAACAATATTATTGTATGAACCGGTGATGAGGTTATCCATACAGACAACTTTCCAGCCCTCCTTTAGATACCTTTCGCAAAGATGTGAACCCAAAAAACCTGCTCCGCCGGTTATAAGTACTCTTTTTTTCAAATTTTAAGCCCTTTGCCGATTTAATTTCTCAGTTATTTATTATCAGAGGTTCACACTCGGACGACCTACACTTATATATGTAAATCCAGCCTCCTCAGCTCGCTTAAGGTCGTATAAGTTACGTCCGTCAAAGATCACAGGACTCTTCATCACTTTTTTGAACCTTTCCAAATCAGGACGTCTGAACTCATTCCACTCTGTACAGATGATCAGTGCATCCACTCCCTCAATAACGGAGTCTCTGTCATCAATAAACTCCATCTTTTCAAGAGTTGCAGGATCAGAAGCCTCCTTGAAAGTTCCCATCGCCTCCGGATCGTATGCGCGCATCTGAACATTTAATTTTGCCAGTTCACTTGTAATATAGAGAGAAGGCGCTTCTCGAATATCATCAGTTTCCGGTTTAAACGACAAACCCCAGATCCCAACGGTCAACCCATCCAAATTACCATCATAATAATCTTTCATTTTAGCGATGATAGAGACCTTTTGTGTCTCATTTACCTTCATAACTGATTCCAGTATTTTGAAATCGTAACCGTATTCACCCGCCGTGTGATGAATGGCTTGCACATCTTTCGGGAAACAACTCCTACCATAACCGATACCTGCAAATAAAAAACGCTTGCCTATTCTTGAATCAGTACCTATACCAGCCCTCACATTTTCAACATTGGCCCCTACACGTTCACAAATATTTGCCACTTCATTCATGAAAGTGATTTTTGTAGCAAGCATTGCATTGGCTGCATA
>SKZL01000284.1 GCA_007127395.1 Balneolaceae bacterium | reverse complement strand
TGTGATGTTCCGTGGAAACCGTACTTACGTATTCTATGCCTCCGGTAGAGACGGTTTGGAACTCCATATAGGTAGGCCTGCGGAGGAATAGAGTGGTGAAAAGCGGTATCAAAAACGGCAACATGTGGCACGTCTGGCAGCCGCTCTTCGGCAGCCTGAATTCCTTTCAGGTTTGGCGGATTATGCAGTGGAGCCAGATCAAATGCCTGCTCAATAGCCTCTTTTACAACATCATCAATCAACACAGCATCCTTGAACTTTTCGCCGCCATGAACTACACGATGACCCACCGCCTTGATATCTGAAGGCGAGTGAATAATTTTGTTTTCCGGGCTCATCAGATAGTTCAAAATCTCCTGAAGTGCTTCGCCGTGATTGGCGATGACCCGGGTATCCTTGGTATATGAACCGTTCGCCGGTTCATGCTTTACAATGGAGGTTACCGCACCAATTCTTTCTACAATCCCCTTGCAGACATCCGATTCGTCTTTTGTATTGATCAGGTTATATTTAACGGAAGAACTTCCGCAATTGATTACAAGTACTAACATGGTATTATTCTCTTTCGGACAGTCAGTCCTTTAATTTTTTCATTATTATTTACATCTCAGGAGACAAAACCATTCGTTAATGGTTTGTTCATTCTCTCATTTTTTAAAAACCGTCCGGTTCAACCGGAATTTCAGTTTCTATTACTAACCTCCATAAATTACTGAAAAACGCACTGATAAACGAGAATGGATGTGAAATGGAAAATATGTCAACGGAACGTTCGTTCTTTTTTGATGATAGGTTTTAGCAAATCATCAAGGCCATTGGTTTTGATCTCATACATGGTAGAGAGATGTTGACCCAATGTACCCGAGGGGAATCCCTTTCTGCCAAACCACTCCAGATAGTGAACGGGCAGTGATGTAATATACCATCCCTCATACTTTCCAAAAGGCATTTTGGCCTTAACCAGTCGGATCAGATATGTTTGATCAAATTGCATTTTGATATGAGTAAAATATGAGATGCAAGTTTCTGCATAGATGGTTTGGAAAACTACTATTTTAACTGCCTTGTGGCAATGAAAAACGAAATTAGAAATTTGAAATAAAGGCATGACCTATTTGTCCGTAGAGGATCTCTCTAAAAGTTTTGGTATCAAACCGTTGTTTGAGGGGGTTACATTTGGAATCTCCGGTGGCGACAAAACAGCACTTGTAGCACAAAATGGTACCGGGAAGTCTACCCTCCTGAAAATACTGGCGGGAAAAGAGCCACAAGATTCCGGCAAGGTGATGGTACAAAGCGGTATCCGAATTGGGTATCTGGAGCAGGAGCCCGAGCTGGACCCACAGTTGACCATCAGGGAGTATATCACTCAGGGAGACAGTGGAATGATTGATATTATTCAGCAGTATGAATCTGCAGTCACAGCGCAGGCTGAGGATTTCAATGAACGAACCCAAAAAGCTTTCATGAAAGCGACCGAAGCCATGGATGCTGCCAATGCATGGGACTATGAAAAGCGAATGGAACAGATTTTGGGCAGGCTGGATATTCATGAGCTTAATCAGGAGATATCTACACTGTCGGGTGGTGAAAAAAAGAGGGTTGCGCTGGCATTTGTACTGCTTGATAACCCCGATCTGCTCATTCTGGATGAACCGACCAACCACCTGGATGTCGACATGATTGAGTGGCTGGAATCCTATCTGGCATCCGGAAATGTGACCCTCTTTATGGTTACACACGATCGATATTTTCTGGACAGAGTCTGTAATCACATTTTGGAGATGGATAACGGAAAATTATATCATCACAAGGGGAATTACAGCTACTATCTCCAGAAAAAAGCAGAAAGAGAAGAGGTTGAGCGAACCGAAGTAGCAAAAGCGGGTCAGTTACTCAGAAAGGAACTGGATTGGATGAGACGGCAGCCTAAAGCCAGAACCAGTAAATCGAAGTCGAGGATCGATGCCTTTTATGATACAAAGGATAAAGCATCACAGACAAAAAATGACCAGGAGATGGAACTGAGTGTATCCGCAAAGAGGATTGGCGGACAGATACTGGAACTGGAGAATGTCTCTAAAGCCTATGATCAGATAGTGATTTTGGATGGATTTAACTATTCATTTAAAAAAGGAGAAAAAATCGGGATCATCGGTAAAAATGGAACAGGAAAGAGCACCTTTTTGAAAATCATAACCGGTGAGATAGAGGCGGATTCCGGTAACGTCAAGACCGGGCAGACAATCGAGTTTGGTCACTACAAACAGAGCGGTATCGAGATCGATCCAAATATCAGGGTGATTGATGCCATCAAGGAAATTGCACAGGTGATTGAACTTGCTGACGGGAAAAAGATCTCAGCGTCACAATTTCTGGAACACTTTATGTTTACGCCGGAGATGCAATATACGCCGGTACACAAACTAAGTGGCGGTGAGAAGCGGAGGATAGCACTGATGATGGTGCTGATCAACAATCCCAACTTTTTGATTCTGGATGAGCCCACCAACGATCTGGATCTGACCACGCTCCAAAAGCTGGAGGAGTTTCTGGCCGGCTTTGGAGGCTGTTTGATGATCGTCTCACATGATCGTTTTTTTATGGATCGGCTTGTAGATCACTACTTTGTCTTTGAGGGAGAGGGTACTATCAGGGATCATCACGGCACCTATTTGGAGTACCGTGAATTGAAAGATGATGAACTTGCTGAATCAAAAAAGGAGGAGAAAACAAAAAATGAGAAGCGGGAGAAATCACAAAAAACAAAAGTAAAGAGAGAAGATTCTACTAAGAAGAAACTCACTTTTAATGAGAGAAAAGAGTTCAAAAAACTTGAAAAAGAGATTCATGACCTGGAGGCAGAGAAATCCCGAATTGAAGTGAAACTCTCATCCGGCGAACTATCTACTGATGAAATTACAGAATCATCTGCCCGGTATGCAGAACTTATTGGTGTTATTGAGGAGAAGACACTGGTTTGGATGGAGATGGCAGAACGAGATATTGAATGAAGTTAGATCTGTGAATAATGAATGTAGATCTGTGAAGTGTTATCGCAAAATTTAATACCCTGACAGGTTTGTGGGCCTGTCAGGGTTTAGGTGAATTACAGGAGATCAGAAACGGAATTCTGCGGCTACAGTTGAATGTGTAGGCATCTCTTCTTTAGGAAGCATATATACCTTGCTGCCGGTTTTGAAACCGGTGATTGAAAGCCAGTTTAACAGCTCCACATCGGTGTCATTCGGTTTGCTGCTGTACTGCACTGTGTGGTGATCTTTGTCATAAAAACCCCACTTTTGTTCACCTTTAGCTATAAAGATGGTACTC
>SKZL01000234.1 GCA_007127395.1 Balneolaceae bacterium | reverse complement strand
ATCCACTTCAGGTAGAAAAGGATCAAAAAAGGGCTTAACTGTTTTCGAACTGGAAGAGATAGCAGCTGAAGCAGGAATTGATCCCGGGCTTATTCAAAAGGCAGCAAGTGAAGTGCGTCCCGGACAATCTTCATCAAAATCGGGGAGCAAAACTGCTGATTCCAAAGAGGCAGAAGTACGAGGGGAGACGGTTTTCAGTGAAAGATGGATTCACGCTGATGCAGGCCCTTCTGTTATGAAAGAGGTTATTACAGAACTCAATCACAGATATGATACATCTGAAGATGATATCTCCTGGTGGGATAATATGTGGGGTAACTACGCAGGCAAAGCGAGGGTGCGTAAAACCGGCAACAGTACCGAATGGCACTATACAGACGAATCAGCAAACTATACCATAAGGGTACTGCTACAAAGTCGTGGAGAAAAATTTCGGATCCGAACCAGCAAAAAACTTCTGTGGGGAATCGACTGGCAGGATATGATTAAATTGACATGGGTCATGGCTCCCGGACTTATCTTATCAGGTGCATTAATCGGTTACTTTTTGGTTGATCCGACCTATTGGGGAAGTGCTGTTGTGGGGGGCGGACTCGGATTTCTTCTCTTTCTGCTTCTGTTTCCTGTTAGCAGAAAAATCATACGTTTCTATATCAACAAACATAAACAGGAAGTGACACTCCTGACAGATGATATTGCAAATTTTATTCAGGAAATGGAACAGGAGGAATCCCGTTTATCAAATAAAGATAGGGGAGTGCATGATCAGAAGAACCGTCCGGAACGAATCATTGAAATTGATAACTTTGATGGTGACTCGTCTGAAAAATCAGACATCAACCGGGAGCAGAGCGGCAGGGATTCACTTAGAAATTCGCTGAGAGAATAAGCATTTCGATCGAAGCGAAAAGAGGGTGGGTTGTTCAACAGTAATCTAACTCTACTGCCTTTTGCCTCTGTAGTATATCTACAGTCATTTAACCCGTCTGATTGACTATTTCATCTCAATTTCCCATATTCAAATATCTGCCCTAAAAACCGCTAAGTTATGTTATTCCAGAATCATAACAACTTAAAGAGGCAATCTGGGATCTTTGTTCATCCATTAAAGCGGTGTGTGAGTAACGTGAAACCGGATTTTTATGAGCCGGCCACTCTCTTTATCAATCTGAATGTGCATCGTTGCTGCTTTTCTATATCATTAGGTTTATTAGCCTGTCTGTGGGAAAAATTGAAGATTTACCGATTGGCCCCTCCAACTCTGGGAATGCGTGGAACAAATCGCTTCTGCATTTTATTGATGATCTGTCTGTTTCTGTTCAAACTACCACTGGCCGCACAACAATCTCTTTCGACTGCAATATCTGCTATTGATTCTGTAGCCGTTCATCAGCAGAAAGAGCATTTTGAGTCGGCAACCATTCAATATCTGAGTGCCTTGTCGAATGGACCGCACACCCAAACCGATCTGGAACTGCTCGATGAGGAGATCACCTTATTTACTCTTCTGCTAACGCAGGATCAAGCGGATCAACTGGAATCGTTGCGGGAAGAGAGCCCTCAAGAAGCAGGACAAGCAATTGTGCGTCTGTGGAAATCCATGGACCCAACACCGGTTACGAATGTTAATGAACGCCTGATTGAACACCGGATTCGGATTCATAAGGCCAGGGTAAATTATTTTGACCCTGAATCATCACATGGTCTCGATGACAGGGGTTTAATCTACATCAAATATGGAGAACCCGATCAAGTTCTGGACCGCCCGTTTAATATTAACAGGGGAGAGATTTATGAGTTTGTATTAGATTTCTATCTTAATTTGTATGGTGGAGCTAATGTTGCGATGATAGCAAGTGATATTACAGATAACATTATCGACTCGATATATAAAGTTCCCTTTTCAACACATCTAAATATTTGGATTTACAATCGTTTAAATACCAGTCAGGACAATAACTTGACATTCTACTTTTCAGAACAAAAAAATGACGTATTTAAACAAGTCAAATCTATCGATGATGGGTATCCAATAGCACTTTATCGGCCTCCCAGAAACCTTCCGTTTTCTCCTGCTCTTCCACTGCAATACATCACCTATCAAAGGTTAATGCATGAAGATCAGATCTTTATGGATACGTTTAATCGGTTGGATTTTGAAATTTTTGAAAGCATCTTGCCTCGGTCTCCGTATGAATGGGGAGTCCTGGCCAATAATTTTAAAGCCAATACCAATCAGCTCGAAACCAGGCGACAACTGCAGGCACCGCCAGAGAACTCCTCTCTGGAGGATCTGATTCCGGATATCGAGATCAATATTCACCAATACCGATCCTTCAACGCTCAACTCCAGCCGATTCTCATCACCTTTTTCGAAAGCCGTCCAACGGCGGCCTTTCTTCAGGATCTGGGCCTCAACAATGAACCGATGATGGCCGATTCCGAAGACCGGGATCAAATACTCTCGCTGATTTCACAGTGGTACAGCCTGCAGCAGGGGATCGAACTCTATGATGTCAGGCAAAACCAGGTGGGCCGTATTCGAGACAGGCCTATTCTGCAGCTTGAAGGCGACACCCGTCAGCCAACCATCACTATCGCGGATTTGCCGTTTATCGGAGAGGAGGCTTCCCAGGTATTCTATTCCAAACTATTAAACAACCACCCCGAAACCGTACCTTCTCAGCCTTCACTCTTCCCGGATGAGCTGCGCGGAATGGGCAGGGCCGTTGTACTCCAGGGAGAACATCTTCAAACCGAAGAGCAGGGGGAGCTGCTGATGAGTGATCTGATCTTTGGTTACAATCGGATTGAGCACGATGAAGTACGGTTTCCATTCATCATCAAGCACGATCACATCCTCCCTGAAAACGAGAATCCGGTGATCCATTTTGAACTTTTTGGTCTGGAACGGGATCCAACCGGGTTTGCTCACTTTGAGATAGGGTATCAGTTTGAACCCAAACGGGGCTTTTTATCCTTTCTCAGACAAACCAGCGACCTCTTAAGCGGAACGCTTGAATTCACCACATCAGCCTCACACTTTCGCGAAAGCCTGGAGTTTGATAACCTGCCGCTTAGCAAGGGCAGCTATTCACTCACCTGGTTCGTAAAAGATTTAATAGGCGGTAGTGAACTAACCCGTGAACTGGAATTCAAAGTCGAAGAAAGCGATCAATTCACAATCACTTCCAACTGATATAACTCCCGGAAAGCAACTTTTTATCGCTCATCTTAAATCGAGCCGACTTTTCACTTCTCTACTTCTCTACTTTTCACTTCATAATGCGATCTCCAAGTAAGAATCGCAACAATCACCATAGCAAGGCCAGATAAGATT
>SKZL01000208.1 GCA_007127395.1 Balneolaceae bacterium | reverse complement strand
CAGACTCGAAAAAGAGTATATAGCAAGAACGAAATCATCCAGAGAGTATGCCGAAAAACATCGCAGATATCTTGCGGATGCCAGAATGGTGACCGGATATCAGCAAGAGTGGAAAAACCTGGTATACCCAATCATCATTGATCATGCCGAGGGATCCGTTGCCAAAGATGTTGATGGTAACGAATATATCGATCTTGTCAGCGGGTTTGGTGTCAATTTATTGGGCAACTCACCGGAAATATTAACCCGGACACTGCACAGCGAAATTGACCGGAAGAGAATGCTTGTGGCCCCTCAGCATGAACTGGTTGGCGAAGCCGCCCGGCTTCTGACGGAGATGACCGGTTTTGACAGAGCCTGTTTCTGCAATACCGGTTCTGAGGCGGTAATGACGGCCATGCGTCTGGCCAGGCTCCACACCGGCAGAAAGAAGATAGCCCTCTTCGCCGGTTCCTATCATGGAAATTTTGACAATGTTCTTGCCCGGAAACTCTATCCAAGAGAGGTCTCTCAAGCCGCACCAGTGGTTGAAGGCATCACAGACGGCAGTGTGGATGACCTGGTGATCCTGGAATACGGCTCAGACTATTCACTCAAATGGCTTGAAGATCATATTGATGAATTAGCGGCGGTTATGGTTGAACCGGTTCAGACAAGAAAACCGGGACTCCAACCTCATTCATTCCTGCAGGCAATCCGGCAGATGACCAAAGAACGGGATACGGCATTTATCATCGATGAAGTCGTTTGTGGTTTCAGGATTCATCAAAAGGGAGCAAGAGGGTTTTTTAATGTAGATTGCGATATCTCCACATATGGAAAAGTGATCGGTTCCGGCCTTCCGGTCGGTGCCCTGGCCGGTTCAAAAGAGTATATGGACGGCCTCGATGGTGGTCAGTGGTCTTTTGATGACGACTCTTTCCCGGAGGCAGATCAAACCTTTTTTGCAGGAACGTTTACCAAGCACCCCTATACCTTATCTGTTCTGATTCAAACTCTTGAATATCTGAAACAAGAAGGGGCGGAATTGCAGCAGAAGCTGAACAAAAAAGGAGATCAACTGATCGATCTTGTCAATGAACAGATGGAGATTCATCAGGCACCGATTCTTCTGGAAAATTGTGGCTCCATCCTCCATTTTACACCACAAAATGGGTTCCCATGGCTCGATCTGTTCCTCTATCAGATGGTTCTGGAGGGAGTGTATGTATGGGGACAAAGGCCATATTATCTGACAACCTCTCATACCGATGATCAGATTCGTGCTATTGCCGATGCTGCCGGGCGCTCAGCTGAACTTCTTTCCAGAGCGGGTATCTTCGATGATATTGTGAAATCCGAAACAGAAAAGAAAAAACAGGGTTTCATTGAAGTCCCACTGACAGAAGAGCAGCATGAAATCTGGCTCGCTTCATCCTTTGGTGAAGATGCGGTTCGCGCCTATAATTCGGTTTCACTTTTAAAGATAACAGGTGAATTAAATCGTGATCTGTTTCTCGAAGCCGTTGAAGAGACACTCAAGCGTCACGAAAGTTTACGGGCAACGATATCAGAGGATGGAAACAACCTCATCATCCATACCAAACATCAACCACAAATTGATTTTGATGAGTTGACTTTTCAATCAGATGATGAAAAGGCCTCCTGGATCAACCGGTTAAAGAGAGAAGAGCATAATCACACCTTTGACCTGATAAACGGCCCGCTTTACAGATTTGGGATCTATAAAACCGGTGAAAATGAGCATCTCTTCAACTTTTCATATCACCACATTATCTGTGATGGCTGGTCTTTTGATATTATTATTCAGGATATCCTCACCATCTATACTGCAAAATCTGAAGGGTTAGTACCCGATCTGAACCCGGCAAATCGATTTTCGGAAGTCGCATTAAATAGCCTCTCCGACCCGGCCAGAGAGAAGGATCTTGAATATTGGGTTGATCAGTTCAAGGACGAATTGCCGGTTCTTGAACTTCCTGTTGATCAGAAACGGACCAATGAACGCTCCTTTCGGGCAGGCACTTCGCGCAGAACAATCGATGGCGGCCTTTACAGTAGAATCAGAAAAAGCTCAGCCAAACTGGACGGTTCACTATTTCATCTGACTTATGCAACATTTGTACTTCTGTTGAATAGATTAACCGGGCAAAAAGAGGTTGTATTGGGAATTTCATATGCAGGTCAGCAGGCACTGGAAAACGACAGGCTGGTCGGACATTGTGTTGAACTGCTACCTGTCATGAACCGGTTGGAAACAGAACAGACTTTTACTGAATTCCTCTCTGACACATCATCCAGGCTCTATGACGCCATCGAACACCATCACTGCACGTACGGCACACTGCTAAAAGCACTTAAACCGAAAAGAGATGGCTCTCGTACTCCTCTGGTATCCGCAATATTCAATATTGACCGTATGGAAGAGAGTCTGCAGGCCGGAGAAATTACGCTCGAGGGAATTGATGTTGAGAAAGAATTTACGGCATTTGAAATCTCTATGGACATTCAGGATACCGGTCAATCACTGAAAATTCAGTGCTACTACAATCGGGATCTTTTTGATGAAAACAGCATCGACAGATGGCTCCGGTATTATGAAAATCTGTTGAATCAAATTTGCAATGATGAAAGCTTTGATCGTTCCATTCATGAATATCACCTTGAACCGAAGCTGTCAGAGACTTCAGCCATTAAAGCACTTTATAATGAAGATCCGGACTGTCTGACCTCTTCATCCATTGTCAATCTATTTGAGAAACAGGTAAAAACGGAACCCGATGCGATTGCTTTGATCTCAGCAACTGATGAGCTCACCTATCAACAATTTAACAACCGTGTAAATCAGCTTGCGCACTATCTGACAAAACGTGGCGCAGGGAGAGAGTCACGCGTTGGGATCTGCATGAAAAGATCTATCGAACGGATGATCGCCATTTATGCAGTGATGAAAGCCGGAGGTGCATATCTGCCGATTGATCCGGAACACCCACAGGCACGTGTTCAACAGATGCTTGATGATGCAGATCCCCTATTGATTATCACCTCATCAGAAAGTGATGACCCGGTCAAAGGGGCCGGTTACACACTGCTTTACACCGGGAATGAAGCTGAGCAGATTCAACAGGAGAGTGAACAAAACCCGAACGTCAGGATCAGCGGAAATCAGCTGGCTTATGTTATTTTCACCTCCGGCTCCACCGGTAAGCCAAAAGGGGTGATGATTGAACACCAGTCACTCGTAAACCGGATCCTTTGGATGCAAAAGGAGTATCCGCTCACCCCTTCTGACAGGTTAATCCAGAAAACCCCCTATACGTTTGATGTATCTGTCTGGGAACTGT
>SKZL01000221.1 GCA_007127395.1 Balneolaceae bacterium | reverse complement strand
TAGACATTGCTCCAGCGTTTCAGCAACCTTTAAAATTTTTCGGTTCTCTTCCCTGATGAAACCGGTATTGGATGCGTGATCAATCATTTGGATGAGCGGATCATAGAACCCATCTGCATTGTAGAGGGTCACAGGTTTAGAAAAGATACCAATCTGATTCCAGGTAATGATCTCAAAGAGCTCTTCAAGCGTTCCGAATCCGCCCGGGAGTGCAATAAAAGCATCTGCAAGGGCGGCCATTTTGGATTTTCGTTCGTGCATATCGGCCACTGTGATCAATTCGGTGATTCCCTGGTGAGCCACCTCTTTTTTAAACAGGCCGTGGGGGATAACCCCGGTCACCTTTCCGCCGTTTTTCATAACCGAATCTGCAAGGATACCCATAATACCGAGAGATGAGCCTCCGTAGACCAGCCGGTGATTATTTTTGGCCAGCATGGCTCCGAACTTATCAGCTTCAGATTGAATGAACTTATTCAGCCCGGTTGAGGAGCCGCAGTAGACACAAATATTCATGTTGATTTAATTGGTAAAAGTTGGATTACCGAATCATCTTAACTGGTCAAATTATGCAAAAAAAACCAGTTTTCTGCTGAAAAGGTGTAAGAAGCGAACAGCTCCAGGTTATACTTAAGTATCGAGTCAGAGTTCAAACCATGCGAATCGAACCCGGTTTCCACAGAGTTAGTGTGAGGAATCACAGCTTCCCGGCTACGCATTGGAACCGGGTCAGAGTCCAAACCATGCGAATGGAGCCCAGTTTTCGGCAGAGTTGGCGTAAGGAGCAACCAATTCCCGATTACGTTCCGGAACCTGTTCAATCTGGGTTTGAGCCTCTTCAAACTCCTCCAGATTGAATTCAAAATTCCCCGACGCAGCGGCTTCCGCAATCTTATCAATATTATATTGGAACATTTCCATTCCAAGAGCCTGATAGAAGGAGCCTTGTACATATCGATACTCTTCCAGTGAAAAACCGTGTTCATTCAGAGCTTGTATCTGAATCTCTTTGGCATCGGTATAGGCAACGATGAGATCATCCCAGGCGCTCATCAGCTCACGGAAAGTGGGATCGCGATGCTCCCATTCAGCAGCATGGTCTTCATACTTATTTTGCAGTACCAGCAAGCGGTCTTCGAGTCCGGCCTGTATTTGCTGTTGTGCAGCAACAAAACGCTCCACCTGTCTTTCGTTCAATTCGCCATCGGCGGGGACGGAGTAAGATTGTCTGTTTTCAATCTGAGTATTCAGCTGATGAATATTTTGCAGAGATGAAAAACCACCCATCATCGGTTTCCATAAAAAGTGATATCCGGCAAAGCCGCCGCCAACGACGACAATCAGAAAGACACCTAAACATCCTATTGCAATTTTTTTACCCATAACTTGTTCTGTTTTAGATTAAAAATTTAGAGGATTGAACTGAAAATAAATGATTTAAGCTGTGATGTTAACCATCCGGTCCAATATTTTTCCCAATTTCTTCACAAAAAGCCGGACATCTTCTTTTTTGTTCTGTTTACCAAAACTGATTCTTACACTTGAACGGGCAACTGCATCTGTCAGGCCGATGCCACTCAATACATGTGAGGGTTCCATAGCGCCTGAAGTGCATGCGGAACCGTTTGATACACAAATCCCTTCAATATCCAGGTTCAACAGGAGCATTTCGCCATCCAGTCCGGCTTCTGATCCGGTGGGGAAGCTAAGATTCAGAATGTGAGGAACACCGCCAACGGCCGGGCCGTTGATCTGATACCTTCCTTTTAGGTGACGGTTGAGCTCATCGAGGGCGATCGTTCTCAGTTCCTGAAAATGGTTCAGATTGTTATCCAGATTTTGAATCGCCAGTTCAAGTGCCTTCGCAAGGCCCACAATACCCGCTACATTTGATGTGCCGCCACGCCTTCTTCGCTCCTGTGAGCCGCCCTGCAGCCAGGGGATCCAGGGAGTTCCGTTTTTTACATAGAGAACACCGATACCTTTCGGTCCGTATATTTTGTGAGCGCTGATGCTCAGTGCATCCAGGTTCAGATCCTTTACGTTAACCGCTATTTTACCCACACTTTGAACCGTGTCGGAGTGAAACGGCACCTTTCTCTCTCTGCACACTTCTGCTATTTCGCGGACCGGATTGATGGAACCTATCTCGTTATTAACATGCATCAGGCTGACAATAGCCGTTTCATCGGTGATGGCCTCAGCCACCTGTTCAGGTTGGATCACACCGCTGCTGTCGGGCTGCAGATAAGTCACTTTCACGCCATGCAGTTTCATAGACTCGGCTGGATGGATCACCGCATGGTGTTCAATCGGTGATGTGATGATCTCCTTCTTGCGAGTCGCTGCGATCACACCTTTAATGATGGCGTTATCACTTTCGGTGCCGCCGCTTGTAAAGATAATTTCGGAAGGTTCTGCACCAATGAGTTTGGCGATCAGTTCCCGTGCGTCCTCAATGGCCACCTTGGTGTTTCGGCCCAACTGGTGAGCCGAATTGGCATTGCCAAACTGTTCTGTGAAGTAGGGTATCATGGTTTCCATGACCCTTTGATCCACCGGTGTGGTGGAGGCATTGTCAAAATAGACTGAATTCATTTGCTGTTTTGTTCAGGTCTGATAATTGGTGCCTCTAAAAATATTTAAAATGATGGTTAAAAACAGAGATTAAATGAAATGAATAAATTTGAGGCTTTTTCTTCCAATCACCCCCCAGAACCCGTATTTTAAAGAGTTGTAAACACGAAACAAAGATCGAGAAAAAATATGGCTAAGCTAACACTGAAAGATGTAGAGTTAAAAGGAAAAACGGTACTGATGAGAGTAGATTTCAATGTGCCGATCAAAGAGGGAGTGATCTCAGACGACAACAGGATTGTGCAGGCGTTGAAGTCGATCAATTATGTGGTTGATGGTGGGGCGAAATTGATCCTGACCAGCCACCTGGGGCGTCCGGCCAATGCACCGGATCCGGCATTCAGCCTTAAACCGGTTGCCGATCATCTGGCAAAACTGGTGGATGTGCCTGTTCATTTTGCTGAAGACTGTATCGGTGAAACGAGAGGGCAGGTTGTTGCGGCAGCCAAAGCGGGAGAGATTGTCCTGTTGGAGAATGTGCGATTTCATGCGGAAGAGAAGAAAAACGATCCGGAATTTGCTAAAAAACTGTCTGCCGGTGCTGACCTGTTTGTGAATGATGCGTTTGGAAGCAGTCACCGTGCACGCGCATCTGTGGCCGGGGTAACCGACTATCTGCAGCCATCAGTTTCCGGATTTTTGCTGGAAAAAGAGATTCGATACCTGGAGGAGAGTGTGAATGATCCGGACAGGCCGTTTGTGGCGATT
>SKZL01000071.1 GCA_007127395.1 Balneolaceae bacterium | reverse complement strand
ACCCGTGCGTCATAGGCTCGGCCCATGGTACCGTCCACGTCCAGCAGAATGGCTGTCGGTGCTGCATTTTTTTCATTCATGGTTTCAATGGTCTCTTCCGGCTCCATATAGCCTTGTGTGCCGGGTGCTGAGGATACAACTGATAACCAGACAACACCTTCTTCGGTATATCGTTTTTGCATCTCCTGCATGTTGTTACCATCATAATGCTTTCGTACAAACGGGCAGCCGTGATTCAGCCACTCCAGAATCACATACTGGCCTGCAAAATCCGAAAGGCTGTGCATATTGCCATTGGCATCCACAACGGAAAAGTCGGGAGCGGGTTCACCGACAACAGCACCGGTTCTGTCACTATATTCAGCTGCATTGATCAGCATAAATGAAATAAAAATCAACGTGAGTAAAGAGATCAGTTTTTTCATGGTTTAAGGGTTTGGTTTAGGGTTCAGGGTTCAAGGGGTTCAAGGTTCAAGGTTCAAAGGTTCAAAGGTTCAAGGTTCAAAGGTTCAAGGTTCAAAGGTTCAAGGTTCAAAGGGTCCAGGGTGCAAGGGTTTCAGTTATTCGTTCTTGTTCAGATACTCGTTCCAATGCATTCAGTACAATGCCCGGTGTTAGAAGTTCGGGTAGTATGATCGGTTCATCCAGGCTGCTGCTATAAATCACATAAAAGGGCACACCGTTCCGGCCGAATGATTCCAGCGTCCGGGTAATTTCCGGGTTACGATTGGTCCAGTCGGCTTTTACCATCTCAAAATTGAGCTCTTCAAACTTCTCTTTGACCCGGTTTGAGCTGAAGGCAACCCGCTCGTTCGCTTTACAGGTGATACACCAATCCGCCGTAAAATCGATAAATACATTTTTACCGGCCTGCCTGTGCTCTTCGATCAGATCAATAGAAAAATCCTGCCATTCGATGCCGTAACTGACACTCAACCCGGATTCATTCTGCATACTGACCGGATTGGCACCCGACGCGAAAAGAAATCCAAAAACCACAAAGGCTGTTACAATCGCCCGGCTGATGATCCGCTTGGTCTTGCTGATATACAGTGCACTCCACCGGTTCAGAATCCAGATACCAATCGAGAGCATCAACAAGCCTATCAACAATCTTGTGAGGCCGTCTACAGAGGTCTGCTGGCCAAACACCCAGATGAGCCAAATCGCGGTTGCGAAGAGGGGGAAAGCGAGTGCCTGCTTAAATGTCTCCATCCAGCCGCCCGGTTTGGGCATGTATTTCATCAGAGCCGGAAATGAGGAGAGCAGCACATAGGGTGTGGCCATGCCGATTCCAAGCATTGCAAAAATGATCAGCGCTGTAGCTGCCGGCAGTGTGATCGCTACACCAAGAGCTGTACCCATAAACGGAGCTGTGCAAGGTGTTGCCAGGACTGTGGCAAGGATTCCGCTGAAAAATGATCCGCGGAGCCCTTCGCCTGTATTCGTTTTTCCTGCAACATTGATCAGTGAATTGCCGATTTCAAAGACACCCATCAGGCTGAGACCGAGCCCAAACATCAGAAAAGTCATGAATGCAATAAATGCAGGGGTCTGGAGCTGAAAACCCCATCCAAGCTCCTGACCACCTGCCCGGAGAGCCAATAAAAGTCCTGCAAGTACCAAAAATGAAATAAGAACTCCCAATCCGAAAATGAGACCATGCATGCGAACATGACCCGGTTTATGTCCGGCCATCTGCATAAAGTTCATCACTTTGATCGAGATAATCGGAAAGACACAGGGCATCAGGTTCAATATCAAACCGCCAATGAACGCAAAGAGAAGAATCAAAAGGAATGATCCGGACAGTATCGGCATCGTTGCCAGATCGGAGGCGGGATCTGATGTCTCACCGATTTCAACATCCACGATCAGTCCGGTTATGGATCCCGACTCATCCCAGCCTGACGGACTATAGGCCACTCCCCACAAACGATCCGGCTCACCCGATTTATAGGTCGATTTTCGGAGTTGCATTTCAATGGTGTTTCCATCGACTGTGAATGGCTGTGCAGCACCATTCTCAATCTCACCCTCTTCTTTTGCAAAAAAACGAATCTCTTCAAAATCAGGAAGGGGGTAGCGGTTGTTGGTGAGTTTAAGCGTGGTATGGTTGTTTTCAAACGTTGCAGTTGCTGACCAATCATCAAGCCTGACCGGTAAATTCTCACGTGTTTCGGCAAAAAGCGGGAGCCACTCTTCATTGTAGGAAACATCCTCATCTGTTACGGTAAGCGTCAATTCCAGGTCCGCATATTCCGGGATACAAATTTTTTCACAGATCAGCCAATCGGCTTCTGCGATCAGGGTGTAGCTTTCACCGGGAGTCAGGCCCGGCGGGGCCGTTGCCTCCATCATGAAGAGGATGTTGTCATAATATCCGTAACTGTTGAGCCCACCTGACACATCGATCCAGGTAGGTACCGGCCACTGGATCTCACCGATATTGAAATCCGCTTCATGCAGCCACTCAACCATCATCGGCATCCCGGAGTCGCCCGGATTGCGATAATAGACATACCAGTCATCCCGCAGATCCATTCGGAGGCCGATCCAGAATGATTCGCCAGGCTGAATCGTGGATTGTTCTGAAATCAGTTCGATTTCAGCGTTGTCTGTGTGGACAATTTGTGAAAAGAGGTCGGATTGACCTAAAACAAATGAAATCAGTAAAAACAGTGGTATTGCTGTAAACTTACATCTCATTGGGTTTTGGCTGATCTGTTTTGGATTTGTCTACTAACGCAGAAAATAGTGATTTCGTGGCAGGAATCGATTGGGTGTACATTTTTTTACAAGAGAGGGGGGAGGGGGAGTTTTCCCCGAGGTGTCGGGACGGCTTCGCCGGAGTTTTTAGTGATAGCCTGCTCCGACTCTTCGGAGAGTTTTGAGTTGGGGGTAGGTCGAGATTTCGAGTTTTATGGACCGGGGACGGTGGACCGGGAGTTCAGGCTAGAATGCAGCCACTGCGGAGAGTTTTGAGTTTTTAGTTTTGAGATGGGTTGAAGGATAGGAGGTTAGCTCTCCAAGGTATAGGTAAAGTTTAGAACTCTCCGAGGGATCAGAGCAGGCTTGAATGTCGAATTATGATGTGAGAAGTGTTTTTTGGATTCAACATTTATGGTTTTTCCCTGAATACCTTCACTTTTTTTCTGCGATTTTGAAAATATTCCAATATTTCACCTGTAGTCATTCCTTCCGTATCAGTTGCAATTCTTTCACGTTCTTTACGAACCGAATTTACGCAATCGAATTTTTTTTAGTTGTTGTCTTCATAATCAAAGGCTTCTCGTGGGTTTCTAATTTCTAACGTTTGAAAACCCTATTTAAGATTTACAGCGTT
>SKZL01000283.1 GCA_007127395.1 Balneolaceae bacterium | reverse complement strand
CTTTGGATCCCATAGTAATGATCACATTCTCCACACCTCTCTTTTTCAGTGCCTCTGCAGCTTTGGTTGCGGAAGTTTGATCCGTCACCTTGATACCGGTCAGCAGTTCTATTTCACTTTCGTTTGGAGTGATCATATAGAGGTACTCAAAAAGTTCATCGGGGAGTGAAGTAGCCGGAGCGGGATTCAGAATCACTTTTTTCCCAAGCTTATGTGCCTTTTTAGCAGTATAGAGGATCGTATCCACAGGAATTTCCAACTGCATAAGTACGATATCAGCTTGCTCAATTAGTTCAATAACATGATCGATATCTGACCTGTTCAGTTTCAGATTGGCGCCGGGCGCAACCACGATGCTGTTCTCACCTTTTTTATCAACAATAATTTGTGCCACACCGGAAGCTGCAACAGGGTCTGTTGATATTCCGGAGACGTCTATACCCTCCTTTTGGATATTTTTGACGGCATTTTCACCGAAGATATCCTGACCCACTTTCCCGATAAAAAAGACCTCGCCACCGCACTTTGCCGCTGCAACGGCCTGATTTGCACCTTTACCGCCGGCATTCATCAAAAATTCTCCGCCCAGAATGGTTTCGCCCGGTGCGGGAAAGTGTGAGGTCATGACGACCATATCTGTATTTGAGCTGCCGATTACCGTGATTCTGGATTTCTTATTCATAGAATTTCTCTTTTTGATAGACGCTCAATTTCTTAACGAATGAACCTGTTTACATCGCTACCGATAAAAGTTTCACGGTCATCGATTTAATTTTACATGGTGTAAAGATTTGTTTATCCATGAAAAATCTGAATGAAATTGTCAATATTCCAGAACATATCAAATTTGTGTTGGAGATTTCAATTTGCAGATTCATATTATAGATACCATAATATTCTTTCAGACCCTTACATAAATATTTTGATAATTATTGGACCGTAAAACGAAATGATATGAATCAAATTTGGAAACTGAGACGACTTTTAACCATACTTTTTTGCCTCTGTATTTTTGTTTCTTGCAACTCTCAGGATAGTCAATACCCAACTGATCAGAACTATCTGCAACCCTATTCCAAGAACCCTTACTACTGGCAAGTTAATGGGAAACCAACCCTTTTAATTGGAGCATCCGATTATCACAATATCTTTCAAAGGCCGGATCTGGTAGAGCATCTGGAGCTGCTTCAGTCGGTTGGAGGGAATTACATTCGCAATACCATGGCTTCGAGAGAGATACTGCCCGATCACCGTGATCTATGGCCGTTTGAGGTCGTCGAGGAAACCGGGGACTCGCTCATTTTTATCTACGATTTGAACCGGTGGAATGAGGAGTACTGGCAGCGTTTTGATGCCATGCTGGAAGAGACCGCAAAGAGAGATATGATTGTGGAGGTGACCATTTGGGAGCGTCATGACTTTTACAGAACAAGGGATCAGGCCGGGTGGGTGAGACAACCCTTTAATCCGGAAAACAATATCAATTATGATTCTGAGGAGGTTGGGCTTCCTGTAGGTGAATATCCTGATCCTGGTGAAGATATCTACAATCCGCCATCACATCCGTTTTTCCGGTCGGTGCCCACGATGGAAAACAATATGGTATTACTGCCCTATCAGCAGGCATTTGTGGATAAAATTCTGACTTATACATTCAAGTATGATCATGTGATGTATAACATGAACAACGAGACACAAGAGTCCAATTTGTGGGGCGAATACTGGGGAAATTACATTCAGGAGAAGGCCGATGAAGAGGGGCGTCTGATCTTTATGACCGACATGCAGGACGCCCATGATGTCACAGATGAAACGGTTGCAAGGATGATGGATTCTGAGTTGTTTACATTTGTGGATATTTCTCAAAACAACTTTCAAAAGGGCGATTTGCACTGGGAGAGGATTCTATATATCAGGGAATATCTTGCAGATAATCCCAAACCCATAACCAATATCAAGGTGTATGGGACAGATAATGATCATTGGGATCCTGAGTTTTGGGGTTCGGCACAGGATGGGAAAGAGCGTTTCTGGAGGCATATGATCGGGGGAACCTCATCTACCCGCTTTCATCGGCCGCCTTGGGGTATAGGATTAAACGAATCGGCATTATCTCATGTGCGGAGTGCGGTGATGTTTGCAGGCAGAATGAATGTTTTTGAAGCTACACCCGGCAATGATTTGCTTCTTGACAGGGAGCCCGGTTCAGCATGGCTACTCGCCAATCCGGGTGTTCAGTATTCGGTCTATTTTCCGAAAAAAGGATCGGTCAGGCTACAGATAGATGTATCTCAAAAGGTTACTGTTGAGTGGCTGGAGATTGAAAAAAGCCATTGGCATTCCGGAGAAATTGCAGTTTTAGATGATGCCTTACTGCTTGAAACTCCTGGAGTTGGTCATTGGATTGCACTGATCCAGGTTGGCCGTTAATTCTGTGACCTATAGATTCGGACAAAAAGGTATTTTTATAAATAAATTCATAATATCTTTTTATGAATCTTCTAATATGTTATTATAGTATTAAGAGAATGTAAAGAGCTCACAAAACTGTCATATGTCTATTATAAGGAATATTCGAAGCATGGATGGTATTGATTTGTCCCGTGACAAGGATGAAAGAATCATTCGTGACAATGAGTGGGTCAGAAGGATCAATCTTGGTGATCCCAAAGCGTTTGAGGAGATGTATAAATGCTATTATCCGCAACTCTTTCATTTTCTGAAACGATATCTGAATGAAGATGAATTAATTGAAGATACCATTCAGCAGGTTTTTTTCCGGGTTTGGAAAAAACGTGATAAAGTTGAAGCACGTGGAACACTAAAATCATATCTCTATACTGCAGTCAGAAATCAGGCTCTGAAACAGATTCAAAAGGATAGAAAAACAAACTACAACAATGAACAGCTGCATGAAAACAGTGTTGCAAATGTCAAGAATCCGGAGAATACGATTGAACTGAAGGAGTTGAATGAAGCTTACATGGAGGCTGTTGAAAAGCTGCCTGAAAAACGAAGACACATCTTTTTAATGCACCGTCAGGATCAGCTCACTTACAAAGAGATTGCCGCCATTCTGAATGTATCGGTGAAGACGGTTGAAACACAGATCAGTCGCTCACTAAAATATCTGGCCAACTGCCTTTCTAATTATATCTAGTAAATAGCTGTAAAAATAACAGTTAGTATCACCTATCAATAAATTTTTTGTTGATGGTTACGATTGATGTAAAAAAAATCACAAAGGAGGATGTCATAAAATTTTCAGAAGTGACAGGAGATAAAAACCCTGTCCATTTAGATGAAGAGTATGCAAAAAAAACGATGTTTAAAAGACCGATTGCTCATGGTAT
>SKZL01000197.1 GCA_007127395.1 Balneolaceae bacterium | reverse complement strand
GAAATAGTCAGATATTTCCCCTGTTAGCGTACGGTTGTTTATTTGTGAATTCAATTTGTCACAAGAACAATCCGGATTTACCACGATAGAAAGTATAACATTTGTAAATCAAACATTTTTCTGTCTGAAGGTGAATCCCCCGATTATTTATATAAAACCGGGATGTTTATCTATTTTTGAATTGCTTCAATTTTGGATCAATTCGAATACAATGTTGAATTGGATGGACTTGGTATAGTATTCTTTGCTGAACATCGGATCAACAAAGTCCATGCCTGCCCGCGATAGAGTTTGATCCGGTATGCTCATTACAGTCGCTGAGTGTTCAATAATTTCATGAATATTTTCCTGAACGCTGATTATAGAACCTGCTTTCACCCCCTGATTTGCTAACAGTTTGTCGGCTCGCTCTCTGGCCGCATCAATTGCATTCTGATAGGCTTCATCATAGATTCTCGTTTCATCCGGATTTCCATAATCACTCACACTGAATGAGGTACCCCCTGCTTCCGTTATTGTCCTTCGGAAAGTGTCTATCAAATCTGTATCCGTAATATCAAATAGAATCACTGATGTAAATTGAATTTGATTCTCATTCCGGTAAAAATTGGAATGGAGTTCACCGGCTGTTATCTCCAGATCATCATCCGTATAGCCATTTTCCCTCAACAGTTGAACCACTGATGCCAACTTCTCCACTTCTGCCTTCTCACTCAAAAATATATGTACAATATATGTACAATTCCCTATCATACTCATATGGATCCCGAGCAATACCGAAAATACAACCTCGAACAGGATGTGCACCGAATCACCCTCTACAGCACTGTGGCGAAGGAGCATCAGCATGTTTCCCGGAAAAAACGACTCTATCTTCATCTCGACATGAACTGTTTTTACGCACAGGTAGAGCAGCGGGCATACAATCTTTACGGCCTTCCGCTGGCCATGGGCGGATGGCGCAAGGCGAATGGAACAGCACGAGGTATTGTGGCGACCGCCAGTTATGAGGCACGGGCTCTCGGCATCAAAACGGCCATGAGTGCTTTTGAAGCCATCCAGATCTGTCCCTATCTGGTTTTTATGCAGATCGACTACGACAAATACCAGGCGATCAGCCGGCAACTGAAGACAATCCTGGACTCCTACTCCCCCGATGTGGAGAAGTACTCGATGGATGAATATTTCATGGATATCTCTTTCCTTCTCAAAAAACCGCGCCGGCAGCTGGAGGCTTTTGCATGTAAACTGAAAGAGGAGATTTTCAGCCGGATCGGATTGGTCTGCTCTGTAGGTATCGCCAGAAGCAAGACCTACTCCAAACTGGCTTCCGACCTGAAAAAACCGAAAGGGCTGAGCCTGATTCTGACCCCCGACGATGCCGCCCAGCATATCTATCCCCTCCCCCTGGATGAGGTGTGGGGTATCGGCCGGCGGCGCTACGAACACCTCAAAAAACGGGGCCTCTATACCATTGCAGACGCTCACAAACAGGGTCCTGTTCCCTTCCAGAAACTCTTCGGCGAGATGCAGGGGCGTCTTTTCTGGGAAACCGTTACCGGACGCGATAAAGCAAAAGTGCTCACCAATGAAGTTCATATCCCCGATGAGGTGAGTTATATGCATACTTTTTCAGACTGGACGGATGACCCCGTTCAGGTAAAGGGTGAAATTGTAAAAGCTGTACGAAAAGTTTGCTATCGGATGAGGGGGTATGAACGCAAGGCCCGCCAGTGGAGCTGCCACATTCGTTACCAGGAAGCGCATTGGGAGGGGGTCTCTTTTGCTTTCAATACGGATGGGTACACCAACCTGGATGATTATGTACTGCAGGCCTGTTTGCCGGAAGCGATGCACCTGGTAAACAATGCCGTGCGAAAAGGGATCAAAATACGCGGAATCGGACTTCACACCATTGAAATGCGCCAAACCGAACAGCTCGAGATCTTTTTTCGGGAAGAAGAGCGGATTCGACATCTGTATCGGGCTACCGACTGCCTCAACAACTGTTATGGGCCCGATACCGTTGCCAAGGCCGCTATCCATGAAAGCGTCAAAGGGAATACTCACTTTGTGAGCAGGAGTTGAAGGGAGTGAGAAGGCAGTAGGCAGAGAACCCCGAGGGATCGGGACTGCGAACAACACGCAGCAGAAGGAGTGAAAAGTAGAGAAGCTGGAGCGCAGCGACAGTCCCGACCCTTCTGCGTTCTGCCCTCTGCCTTCTGCCTGCCTTTTCACTTCTCCACTTCAAACTTCACACCGTAAAAGATTGATCCGGCTCCATTGCCAGTACAGATTCCGTCATCAACTCGATCAATGCCTGCAGGTCTTGCAGTGAAACGATTTCCGTTGGTGAGTGCATATAGCGCAACGGCAGAGAGACAAGTGCACTTGGTATACCTGTTCGCTGAAAGA
Source organism: Balneolaceae bacterium (assembly GCA_007127395.1). GTDB lineage: Bacteria > Bacteroidota > Rhodothermia > Balneolales > Balneolaceae > Rhodohalobacter. Next base: position 940 of record SKZL01000197.1, on the reverse strand, counting down.
AAATACTGTCAGTATCGGTACCGGTGCGTATACTGGTTGCCTCATGCTGAATCTCAATCTTGTTCTTTGAAGCTGTCTCCTCTATAAGCCTGACCAATGAGGGATGATTCGCCCCACCATGCTGAACAGTGGGTCCGCCACCCAGTTTCACACTGCCATGCTCTTTGTTATTGATCCCCGGTGTATCCGTTGCATGTGTTACATCGGTTACAATGGCTGCGTCCGGCATATGGCGATAACTCATCATTCGTGCACCGAATCCGCCAACCTCTTCCTGAACCGAGTTTAGCGCAAGCACATTCACCTTAAGATCCTTTTTTCTTTTTTTCAGATTCCTGACAACCTCTGCAATCGCAAAACCACCGATTCTATTATCCAGCGCCCTGCCAGTGATGATCTGGTCATTTAAATATTCAATTTCATCCGTATATGTTACAGGATCACCGATCTGAACCATCTCCAATGCCTCCTCTTTGGATGAAACTCCGATATCCACAAAAATATCTTTCCAGGCCGGTTGCTTACCACCCCCATTTTTGTTCTCCTGCAGATGAATGGCAGTATTCCCAACCACACCTGTTACACGACCATTTTTATTGTGGATATACACTTTTTTTGCCCGTGCAATTGTGGAATCGCTGCCTCCAAGTTTATTCAATGTCACAAAACCGGAATCCGAGATGTGTTGTACAACCATCCCAATCTCATCCGCATGTGCCTCCAGCATCACAGTTGCGACATCTGAATTGGTTGTAATTTTGGCGAGTGCTGAACCATAGGCATCCGATTCAACCTGATCGGCAAATTGGGAGAGATACTCCTTCCATACATTCTGTCCGGCCGATTCATACCCGGTCGGGCTTGGCGTAATAATTAACGTTTCTAAAAATGATTGTGAATCTGTATCCAACATATAGTGCTCTGTTTTAAAAATTTAGTT
>SKZL01000301.1 GCA_007127395.1 Balneolaceae bacterium | reverse complement strand
ATCTAATCAGTCCATTAAAAGTGGATGACCAGATATAACCGTTCTTATCCTGAATCACTGATGTTGCGCCATTGGCCGGCAGACCGCGATCCGTATCATAGATCCGTTGAACCGTATACTCACTCTCAGTGATAGTGACTCTTCGTTCAGTTACAGATTGAGGCCCTCCGTATAGAAACGAAATATCTGCTAACAGAATAACACCAAAAAACAGTAATTTTTGATAGTTCACAGACCCTCCAGGCTCAACCTGGTTCAAATTATGATGCCAAAAATGACTTTTAGATTTACAAAATAGGGAAGAAACATCAATAATGGGAAAATCAATGTGAATATGATGATTCTTATCGTCAATTGCCTATAGAAATGAATAGTGCTTTTCAGCTTCCATCAAAATATGTTCTTGCAATGACATCGAATCGGCCTGGTTGATCAGTGATGTGCCGCATGGGACGGTTCGAAGTGCAGCAACGGCCCCACAGGCATTAATACCGGTTCCAAAATCTCCTATGCCGGAGTGGTTACAAAGAATGGTTAATTAATCAAACTATCTGCAATTATGAACAATATATCCAACACCCTCAGTAACAAGCCCTGGTTAGCATGGGTTCTCTTCTTCAGCACCATGGTTGTCGTTTGCCTGCTCTTGCAGAAACCTTTGAAAGGATGGGTCGAGATATAAACAATGTTTCACATCAGGAGATGCGCTCCCTGGCCTGTGCCCAGTGTCACGTGGAGTACTATTTCGGTGAAGACAACTACCTGATATTCCCATGGGATGAAGGAATGCGTGCCGAGGATATTGCGTACTATTTTGATCAGCGGGAGTTTGCAGATTGGATACACCCCCTCAGCCGTGCTCCGATGATTAAAGCTCAACACCCCGATTATGAAATATTCACAACCGGTATTCACTATCAAAGGGGTGTCTCTTGTGCCGATTGTCACATGCCATATAAAACTGAAGGCGGCATGAAATTTACCGACCATAAGATTCAAAGCCCGCTCAATAATATTACTGCCTCCTGCCAAACCTGTCACAGGCAGAGTGAATCCGAACTGCTTCGCAACGTGTATGACCGTCAGGACATGGTTAACGATCTGAAGAAAAAGCTTGAGAATGTATTGGTCAACACACACCTGGAAGCTGAATTTGCATGGAACAATGGAGCAACAGAAAATCAGATGAGAGATGCACTACATCTGATTCGTCATGCCCAATGGCACTGGGATTATGCAGCTGCTTCTCACGGAGGAGCCTTTCACGCACCTCTTGAAATGGTGAGAACTTTGGGCAACGGGCGGATTGAATCAAACCGCGATCTCATGGCCTGTGAATCTCTATGTGGGTGCCGGATTCACCTCACTTTTGATCCTGGGGTGGATCTTAAAGGGCAGAAATAAGAAAAGCACGGTCTATTGGCTGGCTACGATACCTGCTGCCATAACATCCATCGCAATGGTTACTTTTCTCGTTTTAATCATGGGTTTTACACTACAGGAAGATGCGCAAAATCCGGTTTGGGTTCAGAAACTGGGCCTTTCAAATATGACCGGTTCCTGGCCGTTCCTGCTCGGCATCACCTACTTTATGGCCTCTTTGGGTATGGCAACCATCAAGCGTGTTATTCCATTCAAAGGCAGAAATATCGGATTCTTTCTGAACCATGCAGGGTTATATATTATCATTCTGGGAGGACTTTTGGGTAGTGCTGATCTGAAACGTTACACCATGCAGCTATATGAAGGGGAGATCGTCTGGTTTGCTGCAGATCAACATGGACATCAGATTGAGATGCCGCTTGCGCTTGAACTGATCAGTTTCAATATGGAGGAGTACAATCCAAAAGTGGTCATTATTGATCCCTACACAGGTCGTATCATACCGGAATCGATTCCACAAATGTTTGAGATTGAATCAGGACATCGAGGGACAATTATGGGTTATGATATCGAGATAAAGCGATTTCTAAAATTGTCCGCAAAAATGGAAGATCGCTATGAGCCTGTTAACGATTTTGGTTCTGCACCGGCTGCTTTGGTGCAAGTTACTGCTCAGGATGGCTCCGTAATAGAAGGGTGGATCTCTTCAGGCAGTTTCATGATGCCACACAGCCTTCTGGATCTGAATCATGAGTATCATTACTCATTGGCTATGACCATTCCGCAAGCCAGCCACTATAGTTCGGATGTTATCCTCTACACGCAGGCCGGTGATGTGGAAGAGGCCAGGATTGAGGTTAACCACCCGGTAAGTGCAGAGGGTTGGAAGCTCTATCAGTACAGCTATGATGATCGATTCGGGAGATGGTCGCCATCCACGGTCATTGAAGCCATTCGTGATCCGTGGCTGCCGGTGGTATATACCGGTATTTTTATGGTACTGTTCGGTTCGGTCTATCTGATGACACTCGGTAAATCACCAGAACTGAAAGATGGAGGTGTATCATGATGCCATTTGATCCTACCATGTATACGATTGGTTCCATCATCTGCTGGTTTGGGGTCAACTATCTGCCGTCTGCCGCCAACAGTGTTCACACATATTCAAGCTGAAAACAGGAAAAAGTACTCTACTCTTTATTTCTAAAGCCAAGTTACTTTGCCGGACTTGTAAACTTGTTTCCTTTTAGTCGAAATCTCCAGTGACGTTTTGCATCTTCACCGGCATAATCAACACCTACGCGGGGTGAAGCAATTATTTCGTGATCCCTTTCTTGTTCCATTTTCTGATCTCCATCCATTTCCAGCCAGATTTTATTACTGTGAACCAGTGAGACTCCGTCCTGATCTGTTGTGAGCCCCAGCGACTGTGTCACGAGTCCGGATCTTCTCAAAGAGCTTCATCGCGGCAACCACAGCTACCCATCCATACCCGATAATCCAGAGAATGGGTTCTGCATCATTCACCTGTAGAAGTGCAAAAACGATGAATAGGATCAGTACAAACCAGTGGAAAAATTTGTGAATGGGACGCATTTATGATTTAATTTTGATGATGAATTAATTGCAGTAATAACAAAATCTCATATAAATCTAATACATTTTAATCAAACCTGAATGCGGCCAGGAAGGAACCGATGGCTTCCATCAAATCATCCTTGTTTTCGAGAAATGGCATGTGTCCGGTATCTGCGGGCCAAAGCAACATGTTCGGGAAGTTTACACCTTGATAATGATCCGGCCCGATCATCCAGTCATGGGTTCCATAATAGAATAGCACAGGCATCTCCAGTGTAGCCGAAACAGGCATGTAATTCTCCATATACTCCTCATAGTTGATAAAAACGTTACTAAAATCCGGATTCCATTTAACAATATCGCGATACGTTTGATTCATGATATCAATACTTTCT
>SKZL01000040.1 GCA_007127395.1 Balneolaceae bacterium | reverse complement strand
TATAATTAACATCACTGCACCGGAAAATAGTCGCGAAAATATCTATATCGACAAAATGTATCTGAACGGCGAAGAGTGGGGTAAAAATTATGTCAGATACAGCGATTTAATGGATGGAGCCTCGTTGCATTTTGAGATGAGTGATCAGCCGAACAAAAACAGGGGAACTGATCCGTCTGAATGGCCATACTCCTATTCGAAAGATGAGTAAATTGATTAGATTGTAACCGTTTGATGAAAACCAGGTATCATTCGTTGTTTCTGAACCTTTGATTTGATCAGATTTTGTCAGAAGTTCACCGCTGTTTGAATAGATTAAATTTCGAGTAACAGAAACGGAAAGTCATTTTAGCCTATTTATTTAAATGATAAAAGTGTTGGGTATATCTGCATTTTATCATGACTCAGCGGCCGCACTGGTTGTTGACGGTAAAATCGTTGCAGCCGCTCAGGAAGAGCGTTTTACCCGCATCAAACATACAGCGGAGTTTCCCATTCATGCGATAAAATATTGCCTTGAAGAGGGCGGATATTCAATTGATGATCTGGATGCAGTTGTTTTCTATGACAAGCCTTTGCTGAAATTCGAGCGTTTGCTTGAAACCTATTATGCATTCGCTCCAAGAGGGCTTGCTTCATTTTTGAAAGCCATACCTGTATGGGTCAGAGATAAAATGTTCCTGAAAAAGCTGATTTATGACGGATTGCTTGAGATAGAAAGTTATCAGAAGAAAAACCTCAATTTACTCTTTACGGAACACCACCTCTCACATGCAGCAAGTGCTTTTTACCCTTCACCTTTTGAAAAAGCGGCCATCTTAACGATGGATGGAGTCGGCGAGTGGGCAACAGCGGCCATTGGTGTGGGTTTGGGCAAGGAGATCACCTTTCTTAAGGAGCTCGATTTCCCACATAGCGTGGGATTGTTGTACAGTGCGTTCACGTACTATCTTGGGTTCAAAGTGAATTCGGGAGAGTATAAGTTGATGGGCCTTGCACCATACGGTGATCCTCATTCCAGTGAGACGAATAAGTATATCGACCTGATCAAAACCCATTTGGTGGAAATCAAAAAAGATGGATCAATCTGGATGGATCAGGATTACTTCATGTATGCAACAGGCCTCAGAATGGTTCAAGGGAAAAAATGGGAGAAGCTGTTCGGTTTTCCCCGCAGAGAACCGAAGGATGAAATTGAGCAGCATCACTGTAACCTGGCATTCGCGATTCAGAAAGTGACCGAAGAGATTGTCCTGAAAATGGCCGCAGAAGCTAAACGGCTCACAAACGCTGAACATCTCTGCCTGGCAGGTGGAGTTGCCCTGAACTGTGTAGCTAACGGCCAGTTGCAAAGAGAAAAAATATTTGATCACATTTACATTCAACCCTGCTCAGGTGATGCAGGCGGTGCTTTGGGGGCAGCTTTGGCGGTGCATCACATCTGCTATGATCAGGAAAGAAGTTCGGATACAAAAAAAGATTCGATGGAGGGTGCCTTGCTGGGTCCCGGTTTTTCACATAAAGAGATTTCACTGTTGAGCCGTCGAATGAAAGCTGTCTGGAAAGAATTTGATCCATTTGATGAACTGGCGGCACTTGTAGCAAAAGAGCTGGCGGAGGGAAAAATTGTCGGGTGGTTTCAGGGGCGGATGGAGTTTGGTCCGCGGGCAGTGGGCAATCGCAGCATCCTGGCAGATGCCAGAAACCGTGAAATGCAGAAAAAACTGAACCTGAAGATTAAATACCGGGAAGGGTTTCGGCCTTTTGCTCCATCGGTGTTAGCAGAAGATGCAGATCAATACTTTGATCTGGACACAGATTCTCCTTACATGCTACTGACCGCACCGGTAAAGAAAGAACTGAGGGAGGAGATACCGGACGGTTACCACAAAATGCCGATGCAGGAGAAGTTATATCACACCCGAAGTGACTTACAAGCGATCACGCATGTCGATTTTTCGGCCAGAATACAGACGGTGCACGAAGAGACCAATCCGCGGTTTGCGAAATTGATCAAAACATTCAAAGATGTAACCGGTACCGGAATGATAGTGAATACAAGCTTTAATGTGAGAGGTGAACCGATGGTCTGTACGCCTGAAGATGCCTGGATCTGTTTCATGAGTACGGATATAGATCTGCTGGTGATGGAAAATTTTCTTTTTTATAAAGAAGATCAGCCGGATCACGAGAATAAAGAAAAATGGAGATTAAGTTTTACTGAGGACTGAGGACTGAGGACTGAGGATGATAAGTTAAACCCACTTCCTCAGCCAAATAATTAATTATCAGATTTGCACGTTTTTCAATAGATTATAGTAACTAATAAACCCTCAATAGTATGATTACAGATTTTAAAGAAATTCAAAATTCTGCCCTTGAGTTAGATGAAAAACATCGTGCAGAGTTGGCTAAAAACCTTATTAATAGTCTTGATGAGCAAATTGATGAGGATATTGAACAAGCCTGGATTGATGAAATCAAACGTAGAAAAGCTGAAATAATATCAGGTAAAATATATTCAATTTCAGGGCAAGAGGTTCATAAAACTGCACGAGAACTTCTTAACAAATGATTTTTCAATATCATCCTGAAGCTGCCCGGGAGTTAACTAGTTCTATTGAATACTATGAGGAAAAGTCTGAAGGACTTGGTGCTGATTTTCTTGATGAAATAGAAGAAGCGATTGCTCAAGCATAGACTCATCCTAAATCGGGTAGTTTATTGACAGATCAGGACAGGCGAATTTTACTTGATCGATTTCCATATGAAATAATTTATATGGTAAATGATGATGTGATTTTAATTAACGCGGTAAAACATCTTAGACGGAAGCCGGGATATTGGAAATCAAGAAAGTAACTGTGGGTATTACTAGTGGTTCAAATGCCAGAATATGTTTGACTTCCTTATTGAATTCTTGTGATCCACTGCTTAACCAATAAGCCGATATTCATTTTATAGAATGAAAAACGAAGTATAATAGATGATCATAAAAGTAAGTACAGTATTTAAAGGTAGTCTACTAATTATCTTTTCAAAATAGAATACTATGGAGTACATAACAGATCTCTGGTTCTTTTTGAAAGAGCGGAAAAAGTTTTGGCTGGCGCCCATTATCGTGGTGCTCCTGTTGTTAGGTGTGATCATTATATTTGGTGCAAACAGCCCGATTGCGCCGTTCATCTACTCTATCTTTTGATGAACCGGCAAGAAAATACTAAAACAGGAACAGTTGAGGATTGAATGTCTACACAACTACCCAAAACGGAATCGACCCGAACAGTACTGACCATCACCACGGCTCTGCTGATTGTTTATCTGTTCACAGGATGGCAATGGGCTATTATGGGTGGTGTGCTCATGGGTATCGTAGG
>SKZL01000029.1 GCA_007127395.1 Balneolaceae bacterium | reverse complement strand
GGGTCCGGAAGATCGGCCCACTCTTCATTATAACGGGACTGTGAGTAACTGACGTCATCATATTCAGTATTTTGAGAAAAAGATTCCCAATCAATTTCACTGTTTTGATCAACCGGATCAGGGTCTCCATCTTTTTCGGGTTCATCCTTCTTATCCCATTCCTCGTCCGAAGTAGACAGAATCTCCTCAGAAATCGGATCGGCCTCTTCAAGTACCGGATTCATCTCCAGTTCCTGTTTTATACGCTGTTCCAAGGCAATAGTAGGAAGCTGAAGCATCTTCACGAACTGAATCTGTTGCGGAGACAGTTTCTGTTGAAGCGACTGCTTCTGCGATAAGTTTTGCCCTGTTTTTAGCATGATTGCAGTACTGTTTGCCTCTGTTCTTCACAAGCATTCAAAAAATCGGCATACCACTCTTCACCGTAGCGCCTGATAAGAGCACTTTTTAAAAAATCTGACAAATAGATGCCTTCATCTTCACCTCTGCGACATCCGGCAGAGCAGAGTTCAGGTATATATTCATAATTTACATAATCAAATCCTGCGATGTGCTTTAGTCTTAACGGATAGAGATGGCAGCTCAATGGCTTTTCCCAGTCAAACTCACCCTTGTAATAGGCATTTTGAATGGCGCAGCTGGCTATCCCCTGATCATCTTTCTGAACAAATATACACTCTCCACTTTCGATACAGGTAATCTCATATCCTTTTTCGGAGTTTCCCTGAACAATACCATCTCTGTTCGCTACACTCACTGCCTCAGGATCAAGCCGATCTTTCAACTTTTTAAAAGCTTTTCTGAGTACCGGAATCTCCTCTTTATCAACCGGGGCTCCCGCATCACCAACCACACAACAGGCACCTTTACACCTGGAGACATTACAGGCAAACTTTGCCGTCGCAATATCTTCCGATAATATTACATCGTGAACCCGAATCATCTCAGTTTAATATCTTATGGTTGATCTTTTCTGACTATTAAAATGGTTGATCCACTGATTCTATCCAAATTTGAAAAAGGATCAAACAGAAAAACTCATTTCACGTCAAAGATACTCATTTTAGAAAAGCACTATTAAATTAAACCTCTTTATTGGTCAACAAAGTTTGTAATACTTACCGGCTTTTTGAGATATTGCTCCTTTCAGTTCCAGATTGAGCAGGATTGAGTGCAGTTCGAATACAGGTTTTTCTAATTCATCGCTGATTTGATCGATATGTATCTCTCCATTTTCCATGATCCTGCAAAGTTTCGACTCCTCCTCATCAAGTGACAGTGATTTCCATCTGGCCCCCATTTTCCGGATCGGTTTTATGTTCAGTTCCAGGTTCGGCAGTACATTCAGCTGAGTCGGGTTGATCTCCTCAAGAATATCACTGATTGATTGTACCAATTTACCCTGGCCGGTACGGATAAGGTAGTTGCACCCTTCACCGAATTTGCTGCCCAGCGGATGGGGTATAACAAATACCTCACGGTTTTGATCCAGCGCAGATCTGGCCGTGATCATACTTCCGCCTTTTACCCCGCTTTCGATCACCAGCACACCATGGCTCATACCGCTGACTATCCGGTTTCTGCCGGGAAAATTCATGGCATCGGGTTGTGTCCCCGGTGGATACTCCGAGATAATAACACTCCCTTTTTCGATCATCTCTGATACCAGAGGCTTGTTCTTCGAAGGATATATCACATCGACCCCGGAGCCAAGCACCGCAATGGTCTTCCCACCACTCTGAAGAGCTTCACGATGAGCCAGGGAGTCCACACCGTATGCCAAACCGCTGTTAACCGTAAACCCTTCATGTACAATCGCACGACTCCACTCTTTTGCCTGCCCGCTTCCATACTTACCGACCCTGCGTGTACCAATCACTGCAATACCATCGCTGCTAAGCACATCTTCATCTCCTTTGAACCACAACAAGATGGGAGGATCATAAATCTCCCTCAAAAGAGGAGGATAGTGTTTATCCTCAATCGAAATCAGTTTTGAACCTTTTTTTGCCGTTTGATCCATGATACGGTCAACGGCATCCCAATCGCTGAAATCTGCAATATTTTTAGCAACTCCCTCTCCGATGCCTTCAATTGCCGTCAGTTCAGAGATGTTTAACCGGAAGATCTCATCCGGACCTTCATCCCATTCTCTTGTTTTCTCCAGAAGCTTTTGGATTCTTCTGTTTCCCAGTTCAGGTACCCTTAGCAGTGCAATTAGTGCTCTATAGTGTTTCCTCTTCATTGATATTTTGCAGTTTCTCCCAGATTTTCTCTTTTAATGTTTCAACATTATGTCCCGTTGCGGATGAAATTTCTATGATTTCAACCTCATCGTCTTCTATATCAACCGGTTCCTCCAGTTTGTATCCCTCTTTCAGGTCCATTTTGGTAATTGCCAACACCCTTGGTTTCAACAACAGATCGGGGCGATACTCTCTTAGCTCATGCAACAGTGCCTGATATTCTGCAATGATATCAGTATCACAACCGACCATAAACAACAGCAAATTGTTTCGTTCAATATGTCTTAAAAATTGTAATCCCAGCCCTTTCCCCTCATGTGCATCCTCAATGATTCCGGGGATATCGGCCATTACAAAACTGCGATAATCCGAAAAAGTGACCACACCCAGATTTGGTTCAAGGGTGGTAAACGGGTAATCCGCTATTTTTGGCCTCGCTTCCGACAATGCAGCAAGCAGTGTACTCTTTCCGGCATTTGGAAAGCCTACAAGCCCCACATCAGCAATCAGTTTCAGCTCCAGCTCAACCACTCGCTCCTCACCCTCTTCACCCTCCTGATGATGTTGAGGTGTCTGGTTGGTTGCCGTTCGAAAATGCCAGTTGCCCAAACCGCCTTTCCCTCCGCGTGCGATGATCAACTTCTGTTGATCCTCTGTGATTTCACCCAGTCTCTCCTTCGTATCTGCATCGAAAACAACCGTACCCAATGGTACCTCAAGTATTTCATTATGCCCATCCTTGCCGGTTTTCCGGGCACTTCCACCCGCTTTCCCATGCTCTGCTTTGATAAACTTGCGGTATCTCAGATCCAGAAGTGTATTGAGTTGTACATTTCCTTTCAGAATCACATCTCCGCCTTTGCCGCCATCACCTCCGTCCGGACCACCTTTAGGTACATACTTTTCCCTGCGAAAGTGAGCCATACCACTTCCTCCGTTACCGGAAGTCACATAAATTTTAGCGTAATCGGCAAATCTCATAATCTTTTTACTTTTATCTGACTTTGGATTTTATAGAAAGTCTTTGTTCAGTTAATGATAATTCATTCGCAAATGAATTGACCGGTGACGGAAGACCGAGGACCGGGAAGGGATTGAACTCAGAATGTCGAATATCAAATAATGATCTTTGAAGTGATT
>SKZL01000351.1 GCA_007127395.1 Balneolaceae bacterium | reverse complement strand
TCTGTTTTCAATCCCGACAACTATCAGGATCTCTTCACTCATTATCGCTTTTTTGAATGAGTACCGCATCAGATAATTGAGGAGTGATTGGAGTTATAACCCGCTATTTAGCTCTTCTCGCAGAGAAATCAATCTCCAAACATCTCTTTATAATCCTCAATTGCTGCTTCAATCACTTTTTCAGCTTCATCTTTTCCAAAAACGCGGTCAACAAACACATCATTGTCTTTTTTCCCCGGTATCAGTTTGTACGTACCAAAATAGTGTCGCAGTCGCTCAATCAATACTTCAGGCAATTCCGATATATCATTCACTTCTTTATAGTATCGATCGTTATCTAAAACTGATATAATTTTATCATCTGCCTCTCCCTGATCAATCATATGTAAACCACCAATAACACGGGCACTCAATATGACCTCTGCCCTGTCAATAGGTCGTTCACTTAACACGCAAATATCCAGCGGATCTCCGTCACCCTTGGTTGTGTGATCAGAAAGTGCTCCGATTCGGTCACCGCAATAGGTTCTTGGAATAAAACCATACAGAGATGGAGGCATGGAAGAGCTCCTCTGAGGCCGATCAACACGCATATAACCGGTTAATTTATCCACCTCATACTTGATTGCATCAAATGATGTAACTTCAATAAAAGCATTTACAATGGATGGTGGCTTCTCTCCTACTTCAAGTCCATGCCACGGATGTGGGCGCCATCGATAAAAAGGGTTGGGAAATTGCACAATTATACCTGTTTAAATAATCAGTTTATATATTAATTCATTATAGCATTCAGCTTATCCAGATTATCTGCAACCCGGATCGCTTTAATCACATCATTCAGATTTCCTTTCAGAATATCATCCAGATTATAGAGCGTCAAATTTATTCGATGATCCGTAAAACGTCCCTGCGGAAAATTATAGGTACGAATTTTTGCACTTCGATCACCGGTCGAAACCTGACTTTTTCTATCGGCAGCCCTTTCAGAACGGATTTTCTCCATTTCAGAGTCATAGAGTTTTGTTCTTAGCATCATGAGCGCTTTCTCTTTGTTCTGATGCTGTGATCTCTCCTGCTGACACTCAACGACAACTCCGGACGGCTCATGCGTAAGCCGAATCGCAGAATCTGTCTTGTTCACATGCTGACCACCGGCTCCGCTGGATCTAAAAGTATCTACTCTGATATCTTTCATATCCAGTTCAATCTCCACATCATCTGTGACTTCCGGCAGCACCGCAACGGTTGCTGCTGACGTATGAACACGCCCCTGTGATTCTGTTTCAGGCACTCGCTGAACCCTGTGAACGCCGCTCTCATACTTCATCTTTCCAAATACCTCATTGCCGGACAAATCAAAAACAATCTCTTTAAATCCGCCTTTTTCGCTCTCTGCGATAGACAATATATTGAGCTTCCATTTCTGTGAGTCAGCATATCGTCGATACATATCAAACAAGTCACCGGCAAAAATAGCGGCTTCATCACCACCTGTCCCTGCCCGTATTTCAATAATGCAGTTTTTCGAATCGTCAGGGTCCTTCGGAATCAATTTAAACTTGATCTCCTCCTCCAATTCCTCAAGCCTGCTCTTTAGCTGGCGATTTTCCTCACGAGCCATCTCCTTGATCTCAGGTTCATCATCCAGATCCATCAATTCATCATTACCCTCAAGCTGATGTATAATTGAGCTCCACTCCTTATAATCATCCACCAATTCTTTTAACTGGGTATGTTCAATTGTCAACTCTGCATACTCTCCGGGCCGGTCAAAGATTGCCGGATCAGACATCGCCTGATTTAGCTCATCATATCGTTCTTTTACCTGCCGAAGTTTATCTTCAAGATCCATTTGCTAACTGTAATTGCTTATAACTGATTTAACGTAAGTTCAAGATATGGTTGATTGCAATGATTGAAGACGCCACATAAGCATGATCCATCCATTCGGGGAGCACATTTACGACATTTCTGCCGGGACTGCGCTCCCCAAAGAGTCAGCACAGGCTAAATGGCGATTCATTAGATAACTATATCTATCTGACATTATTCTAAAATTCACGTAAAGATAGAGAATTTATGAGAGACATAGAACGCCTGATTGCCGGTTCAAGAGGTGAGATTAAACTCTATGGTCCAATTTCACACTCTTCTGAGGTGTGATTCGTTCAGATCATTAAATGAGATACAACCGAGAAGAGTCAGAATAATTCGGCACTCATTCATCCAGAGATCAAGCAGTTGATCGGGGCTCGAATCAGGCTCAAAAATCGCTTTAATGACCGGTTGAGCCGTGGCTGCAAAATCAGCTCCGAGAGCGAGCGATTTCACCAGATCAAAAGATGTTCTGATACCCCCTGACGCAACCAGTTCAAAATCATAATGATCTTTCAGATTCACAATCTCTTTAATGCATATAGCCGTTGGTATCCCCCAGTCATCAAACTGATGCATTGGCAGTTTTGATTGTTCACGTAGGTTTTCCACCTTTGCCCAGCTTGTACCTCCAGCCCCGGCCACATCAATCACATCTACGCCAATCTCCAGTAACTCGCTTGCAGTTTTAAATGAGATTCCGGCTCCTGTCTCTTTTACAATGATCGGGCATTCACAACTGTCTCTCAACTTCATAATACCCTCTTTAATTCCTCCAAACCGTGTATCTCCCTCTGGCTGCATCAGCTCCTGTAATGGGTTCAGATGAACGATCACTGCATCGGCAGCAATAGAGTTAATCAGTGTGTGAATACTTTTTTTGCTCAATCCACCGATCAGCTGAGCACCGCCAATATTGGCTGCAATAAATGCATTGGGGGCCTTTTCCCGTACAATAGAGAAAGATTTCTCTTCATCCGGATTCTCAAGCATGACACGCTGGCTGCCAACACCAAAAGGTAAATTTCTCCTCTCACAAAAAGTTGCAATTTCAGCATTTACCGCACCCGCATCCGAATAGCCACCTGTCATCGAGGAGATAAAAAGCGGAAAACTGAATTCCCTTCCAAGGAAACTGCATTTCAGATCCACATCTTCAAGATTTACCTCCGGCAAAGCATTATGGACAAAATCGTAAAGCTCAAACCCCGTTTTTTTATCATAAAAAACGTCTCTGTTCAAAGTTAGTTCTACGTGCTCTTTTTTCCTTTTTTGGATGGACATCTGTCTGATTCATTTGGATTGAATCTATAATCTAACCATTTTCTTTTTTACGTGGAAAACTGAAGTCATTGAATTACGACATTAAAATGGAACAAAATCATTCACTATACCTCATACCAACCCCAATCGGTAAGCAAAAAGAGAATCATGTACTTCCTGAGCATACCATCGAGATTATCAAAAGCCTGGATTGTTTTATTGTTGAAAAACCACAAACCAGCATCAGTTTT
>SKZL01000134.1 GCA_007127395.1 Balneolaceae bacterium | reverse complement strand
GCTAATTCTAAGAGAAAACTATGTCTGAAATAAAAAACCCTTTTGACGGTAGTGACATCAACGTCCCACCGGAGTTCAAAAAATTGCTGGCAAATGTTAAAACTATCGCAGCAGGTATCGTTGGAGTCATCCTCCTTTTTACCTCAATCTATACTGTTGGACCCGAAGAAGTCGGTGTCGTACAGAGATTCGGCGAATATGTACGAACGGCTGAACCCGGCCTCAATTTTAAAATTCCTTTCACAGAATCTGTTCGTATTGTACCTGTCGAGAGACAACTGAAACAGGAGTTCGGTTACAGAACCGTGGAATCAGGGGTTCAATCCAGATACGTGAAAGCCGGATATGGTGATGAGTCACTCATGTTAACCGGCGACCTGAACCTCGCGGATGTGGAGTGGGTGGTTCAGTACCGAATCACCGATCCTTACAACTATCTTTTTAAAGTCAGGAATCCCGAGAAGACTCTCAGGGATATGTCTGAGGCGGCCATGCGCCAGGTGGTTGGCAACAGAACGGTGAACGAAGTTCTCACCATCGGCCGTGCATCCGTGGCTGCAAGGGTTCAGGAGATCTTGCAGGAACTGAATACAGAGTATGAAACAGGCGTGCGAATCGAACAGGTCGTACTCCAGGATATCAATCCGCCCGATCCGGTAAAACCCTCGTTTAATGCTGTTAACGAAGCTCAGCAACAGAGAGAAACATTGATCAATCAGGCAAGATCGGAGTATAACCGTGTCATACCGCGAGCCCGAGGGGAAGCACAACAAACCATACAACAGGCCGAAGGGTATGCTATTAACAGAACGAATACCGCTGAGGGTGAAGTTGCTGCATTTGTCGCTCTGCACAGAGAGTATTTAACGGCTCAGGAAATTACCAAGCGGAGAATCTATTATGAAACGATGCAGAACATACTGCCAAAAATCGGTAATAAAGTAATTACGGATCAGGATGGCGGAAATGTATTGCCGCTACTGCAGATGCAGATGAACGGCGCAAACAGTTTGAACCCCAATCAGCAAAATAATTGAGGCTTTACGTATGAAAAAGAATAGCATTATTATCATCATTGCAGTAGCTGCAATCATCGTAGCCATCAACAGTTTTTATACGGTGGATGAAACTGAACAGGTGATCCTGACTCAGTTTGGAGCGCCGATGGGTTCAGCCGTTACTACCCCGGGCTTGAAGGTGAAAGTCCCTTTTATTCAAAAAGTAAATCGTTTTGATAAAAGATTTCTGGAATGGGACGGAGATCAAAACCAGGTTCCGACTAAAGATAAAAAGTTTATCTTTGTGGACTCCTACGCGAGATGGCAAATTACAGACCCGCTTCAGTTTTTTAGAAGGCTTCGGGATGAAAGAGGAGCTCAATCCAGAATTGATGATATCCTCGACGGAGAAACCCGAAACGCTGTTGCTTCTCACGACCTGGTTGAACTTGTCCGAACCTCTAACAGAGAACCGGATCTTGGTGCAGAAATTTTCGATGTGATTGAGGATTCTCTTGAAACCATTGAGGTGGGACGAATCGCAATTCAGGACATTGTCCTTGAACTGGCCAATGAAAGGGCATCTGACCTCGGTATTGCTATCCTGGATTTCAGGTTCAAACGAATCAACTATGTGGAGGATGTCCGAAGAACGGTTTATGACAGGATGATCAGTGAACGTAATAAAATTGCGGACCTGTTCCGTTCGGAAGGTCAAGGCGAAGCTTCTCGTATCGAAGGTGAAAAGGAGAGAGAATTACTCGAAATACAATCAGCTGCTTTTCGTGAAGCCAGGGAAATACGCGGCCGCGGTGATGCCATGGCAGCTTCCATTTATAACCAAGCGTATAACAGAGATGCCAGCACAAGGGAGTTGTATGATTTCATCAAAGCGATGGAAGCGTACGAAGTGTCGTTTGATGAAAGTACATCCATCTTCATCTCAACAGACAGTGAGTTTTTCAAGTACCTGAAATCACTGGATTAGGTTAAGAGATCCGGATCGAGAAACGCCCGTTTACTAACCGAGTGAACGGGCGTTTTCAGTATGTGAATTTTTGCAATAAACACATATTTATGCTAATATGTGTTTATGCGAACAACAATCGACTTACCGGATGAAATCATGAAAAAAGCCAAATTAAAAGCTGTGAAAGAAGGCATCACGCTAAAGGAGCTTTTTTTAAATGCTCTCCAAAATGAACTGGGGGCCGAACACTCTTCTGCCGGTTTCTCCTGGAAACAACTCCAAGGCCTGGGATCTACCAAGGATTTGTCTCCTGAAGATTCAGGTTTTGATGACTACAATGGCCCCGACTGGAATGTAGGATTGCATCTGAATGAACCATCAAATGATTAGTTGATGGTTCTTCTCGATACTCATATTTGGTTATGGTGGCTGATTGATGACGGCCCGCTTAAACCTGATTATAGAGAACATCTTCACCATTTAGCAGCCAATAAAAAAATTGCGCTTTCAATGGCATCAGTGTGGGAAACTGAAATATTGGATCGAAAAGGGCGAATTGATCTCAAAATTGATTTCAAAAAATGGGTTCACATAGCTACACATCCCAATTATTGCACCCTTTTACCCATTGATACATCTCTGATACTTGCTCAACGACGCCTACCGGATAATTTCCACTCTGATCCGGCTGATCGCATGATTACGGCCTCTTCGCTTTTAGCTAAAATCCCCCTGGCAACGATGGATAAAAGAATTATCAACTCTGGGATTGTTAATATCTGGAATGGTAATTAACTGTTTATACAACAGTTTATATCATAACAGCTATTTTGCAGTTCATTGTGCCAATATCCTTATTGCCCGGGAATCTCTCAGCTCGACTAAAATCTCTTCTTCAAGTTATTTACGACTACAATCAAAGTATGAGTTATTGCATGATTACAATCCCCTACCCCCAAAAACTCTCAATCACTCCATTGAGTGTTCTACTCGGACGCATAGCCCTATCAGTTTTTTCGGGATCGGGATGATAGTAACCGCCGATATCCTGCGGCTCACCCTGAGCATCAATAAGCTCCTGATGGATTATCTCCTCTTTTTCCCTCAATTCACCGGCTACTTTGCTGAATAACTCTTTCAGTTCAGTATCGTCTTTCTGAGCCGCCAGCTCTTCTGCCCAGTAGAGCGCTAGGTAAAAATGGGACCCCCGGTTGCCGATCAGCCCTACCTTTCGGGCAGGTGATTTGCCGTTGTTGAGCACACTCTCCGTAGCACGGTCGAGTGCCTCTCCCAGAACATTGGCTTTCTTGTTGGAGTAGGCTTTGGCAATGTGCTCAAAACTGACAGAGAGCGCCAAAAACTCACCGAGTGAATCCCACCGCAGATAACCCACATCCAGAAACTGCTGTATATGTTTGGGAGCTGAACCGC
>SKZL01000110.1 GCA_007127395.1 Balneolaceae bacterium | reverse complement strand
ATCGTACCAAACCAACCACATATCGTACCAAACCAACCACGTCCCGACAAAGTCTGCATTCCCGGAATATGATCGACACCCACAGCCACATTTATCTCAAACATTTCGACAAGGATATTTCGGAGGTGCTGGAACGTGCCACCAAATCGGGAGTAACGGATATTTATATGCCGGCCATTGACTTCGGATCTCTTGACCAGATGGATAAACGGCATCATCCGGACATTACCTTTCACAAGATGGCCGGGATCCACCCCTGCGAAGTCCGAACCGGCGGGACCCTCTCTGGCGATGAGCTGACTGAGGCGCTGACGCTTCGGTCCTCAAAGCAGGACATTGCAGCCATCGGTGAGACCGGGCTGGATTACTACTGGTCCCGCGATCATATTCCAACCCAGATGGAAAGTCTGCGCCGCCATTGCGAAGTAGCCAAAAACCTGGGCAAGCCGGTGGTGCTGCACAACCGGGAAAGTACGCCTGACCTGCTTGATATTGTCGAGGAGCAGCAGGATGGCAGTCTGACCGGCATCTGGCACTGTTTTAATGGCAGTGAGGAGGAGGGAAGGCGTGCCATCGACCTCAATCTGTATCTGGGCATAGGCGGCGTGGTGACGTTCAAGAATGCCGGGGTGGACCGTGTGGTGCAGAAGCTGCCTCTGGAACGCATGATCCTGGAGACGGACGCGCCGTATCTGGCCCCGGTACCCAGGCGGGGCAAGCGCAATGAGCCCTCTTATCTTGCATATACGGCGCAACGGCTGGCAGAGCTTTTCGACCTTTCGGTGGATGAACTGGACCGGATCACCACGCAAACGGCCCGCCGTATCTTTCATGGGTCATAACGGGAGCAACTATCGGCTGATCAGGACCCACGGTGTATCCTTATTAGCCACCCACGCCGGAGGTTACGTACAGCATAATAGGTGACGCTCGCGTCACTTCAACCGGTGCCATCGGAAAAGGCCAGCCCGAGCTTTTCCAGCAGGGGAAAACGTTCTCTGATCCGGCCGGGAAGGCGCAGATTGGCGAATTCGTGCCGAAGCGGCAAGAGCTGGCGCAAGGAAAGGAAGCCGGCGCGTTTCTCCGGGTCCGGCAAGCCGATGAGTTTGCGCAAACCCTTTTCGTATTTGGTTGCCGGATGGATCGTTTTGAGCACTTCCGACATGCTTCGGAATGTATCGGGTACGGTTGGGACGTTAGGCCGCATTTCCGGTTGACGGGGATCCGGAAGATCAAAAAAGCGATGGAGCTGCCGGCATATCATGCGGGTGGCTTCCAGTTTGGCCTCCAGCGAATAACCGGCGATATGCGGGGTGGCCAGAAAAGCTTTTTCGGCGGTCTTGTCACGAAAACAGGGCTCATGCTCCCATACATCACAAAGGTAGGCGGATATGCGGCCATCGTCTGTGGCTTTGGTCAGGACATTCTCGTCTGCCACTCCGCCCCGTGATGCGTTGATGATGATCTGGCCGGGTCGTCGGCCGGTTTTGTGGCGGTCGAGCCAGTGCCGGGTGGCATGCGGCCCCTCATCGGTCAGTGGTACATGAAGTGAGAGTATGTCGCATGAAAGAACGTCGTCGAGTGCTGCCGAGCGGAATGTGTCCGGTTCGCGTTCCTGTCGGGGCGGATCATGGAGCAGACATGAAATGCCGATGCCGCTGAGCAGTTCCGCCGTGACTTTTCCGGTGCAGCCGGCCCCGATGATTCCCGCTGTGAGCGTTTGCCGGAATCCGTCGCGCTCAAGCTGACCCTGTTTTTCAAGCAGCAGCAGCAGCCCGGCAGCCACATATTCGGCTACGGCACGGGCGTTGGATCCTTTGGCATCGGCTGCTACAATACCGGAGGAAGCAAGCCACTCCTCGTCGAGATGATCCCTGCCGGCCGAAGCCGTTCCGACAAAACGGAGCCGGGAGCTGTCGGGAATCGTGCGGGGTCCTGCGGAGTTGGTAGTGCGGACCAGCAGAGCATCGGCCTGACGAATCTGTGAGTCGGTCCATCCCGTCGGTGCATCATAGGTGATGAGCCGGATCTCAGGATGAAGGTGCTCGCTGAGCCGGTAATGATAGCGGTCGGCCAGAACCGTGAGTGATTTCCCGGCAGAAAGAGACTTTGCTGTAGCTGTGGCCCCTTTATCAGGAGCGGAGGTCCTCCCGGCGGCGGAAGCCATGTCAGGATCGTCCGGTACCGCGCCGGGCTTTGGGCGGATCCAGTATCTCTTTGATCAGTATCCCGTCACGGAGCCGCTCCGGATCGGAGAACATGGTGCGGACTTTTTTGACTCCGCGTTGGTCAATTACTGCAACTACGGGTTCTTCGTCCAGCTCGGTGAAGATGGGATTGTCACTGTCCAGCAGCTCCTGGGTGATCGTGTCTTTGTACCCGGAGTCGCTTTTGCCTTCATAAGAAAAAGGGTCATGATCCCGTGATGGCTGTCGGGATTGTCCGACCGTACTTGCCTGCCGGGTGGTTGCCGCTTGCTGTTGTGATACGGTCTGTCGCTCCGACACCGTTTGCCGGGTGGAAGCAGGATGACCGGTAGAGGTGCGTGCGGTTGTTCCCGTCTCACCATGTGTCCCGCCGTGTTTTTGTGCCGGTTCTTTTCCGGACAAAATTTCTTCAAGTCCGCCGAAAAAATCTTCCCATGGCATATCCGAAGGATCTTTATCGTGGCTGGCGGTGGGACTGCCGGCCGCTGTTCCGGCACCGGTCGTTTGGGCTGCGGTACGATCCTGCGGCCGGCCGTATGGGCCGGATGCCGGTGATCCTCCGGCAGCAGAGCCCGTAGCGGTTCCCGGAGAAGAGCGTGTTGCGGAACCTGCGGCCTGCCCCTCCCTGCGTCCGCGCTGGAATATCTCCTCATCGCTTTTCCGCGCCCAGGGATCCGAACCGTCGGGGTTTCGTCGGGTTTTTTGCTGTTGCTGTTTGGCGCCCTCAATCAACTTGCGGATGATGGGCCAGAAGATAAACAGCACAATCAGGATTTGCAGCGGGGAGATTTCCATAGGGCGTTTGCCATTAACGGTAATTTATCCGATCATTGAGGTTTCTGAAGTTTCACGAAAAAAGTTGTTGCAACCGGTTTTGCGGGATGGTCAGACCCATCTGCCAGCGTGATGGCAAAACGGCTCTGATGAACACGCAAGTCATGCCACAAAATATACAAATGCCGGTACAAATGCCGGATCGGCAGGTACAAGATATCATTTTTTTTGGCAACTGTTGCACGGTTACACCCGGGGAACTTTCACATGAACGTTCTACCAATCAGATGATCGCTGTCCCAACGATGATCGATGATCGCAGATGATCGCTGTCCCAGATGATCGCTGATGATCACTGTCCCAACTTTCTTATGGTAACACCAGATGAAGCCCATGAATTCCTATAACATCACATCACT
>SKZL01000244.1 GCA_007127395.1 Balneolaceae bacterium | reverse complement strand
CTGTCCCGAGACTTCGGGAAGGTCGAGGGTTCGAGTCCCTTTACCGAGGGGTCGGCATCCGAGACCGGATCGGTTTATCGTTTTTTTAGTTTATAGTATCATCAATATATTCCATCATGGGATTTTATATTCGAAAAGCTTTCAAAACGGGCCCGGTCAGATTAAATTTGTCTAAAGGTGGACTGGGTTTGTCTGCAGGAGTTACTGGTGCTCGTTTAGGTCTCAATACTAAGGGGATCTATATTCATGGTGGACGTCACGGTCTTTATTATCGGAAATACCTAAAACAGGAGAGAGGGTCAAAAAGTATAGGAAAGAATGACAGGAGCCACAATCCGGGCACTGTCTATCTTTTTCGGGACACGGGAGTTACATTTCAAAGAAGCTCATCAGATGTTTATTCAAGGAGTCAAAGCCAGACAATACTTCCAGGCGGAAAGATATTTTCAACATCTATTCTGGCCGTCATATTTTTGGCTGCAATCACATTTTTTCTCTCATTTGTTGATAATCTTGAGTGGATGATTGTGCCGGCAATCTTCATTTTATTAATCGGGATTCTTGGTATTGGCAAGAATATTAAATGGAGAAGAAAGGTTGATAAGAAATTAAAGAACGTCATAGATAGAACAGAAAATGTGAAGGTGTTTTCCCCATTAGATTTAGACAAAATTGAAAAGGTACCGGGAAAATGGATGAAATATTTAAATGCTCGTATTCACGCTATTATTGGAGAAATGGCCATAAGAGATGAGGAGATTGATACGGCTCAAACTTTTCATACATTGGATAAATACGTGCCGGTTGAACCCAATCTGAAAAATCAACTCAGGACCGAAATGTTTGGTAATCTTATAGACGAGATGCTTGAAGATCATCTTTTAAGTGATGAGGAGGAGAAACAAATTCGGTCACTGGCCGGATTAATTAACCTTTCTGAAGAAACTTTGGCCATTGAACTTGAAAGGCTTAATCATTACAGTCGAATCAGACGAGAAATGGAACGGCCACTTGAAGAGGTAAATCCCGGAATACCTTTGGTCAGAGGGGAGAGAGCTTTTGAGATTTTTGAACATGCGCGATTATTAGAGGAGAGGGTTCTGAACCGGTTTCAAAAGGATCGCGTTCAATATCGTGAAATGGGGTATCAAATTGATTCTGAAGGAAAGCGTGTTGTCACAAATCGTCGCATGCTTTTGATTGAACGCGGAACCAGGGAGTACCGGCTTAACCGAATTGTTGACATTACAGCTGATCCGGAAGCAGGTATTGTAGAGATTGTACTGAATAACCGAAAGTCTCCGGTACTGATCACTGTTGAAGAGCCTCTGCTGTTTGCAGCGAGGTTGGAAAAAATTTATGAGGAGATCGTAATGTCCAGATGAACGTCTTCTTCACCGAGCACCCTGAATAAAAGTGATATGACTTCTAGATGCTAAAACTGTTTAAAGCCACATATGGCAAACCTTTTAAATCTTTTGCGCCTTTGCGGTTAAAACACCTTGCGGTTCAACCAAATAACAATCCCCAATACCCTCTAACAAAGATGACCAGAATGATAACGGGCAAAATCCAGCTGACATAAAAACGGGCCCAGTTTGCCATTTTTAATCCATCACCGGTGTTGGCTTCTTTTCTAAATGATTTCCACCCCCACCCATATCTGGTTGAGGTAAACAAGACAAACACTAATGCTCCAAGTGGAATGAGAGTCGTGCTTAAGAACATATCTTTTAATTCCAGAATGGTACTGCCGGGGCCCAAAGGTTCAAATTGAGACCATAGATTAAAACCGAGGACTGTCGGCATCGATAATACAATCAGAGCAATCGTATTGAACCAGGATGCTTTTCTTCTTGTCCACCCC
This sequence comes from Balneolaceae bacterium, assembly GCA_007127395.1. Taxonomy (GTDB): domain Bacteria; phylum Bacteroidota; class Rhodothermia; order Balneolales; family Balneolaceae; genus Rhodohalobacter. Next base: position 1,545 of record SKZL01000244.1, on the reverse strand, counting down.
CAGGTATCCATCCAGTAACTGACGATGTTTTCAAATGCAGCAATCACTGTTGTTAATGCGGCAAAACTCATAAAAAGAAAGAATAGGGTTCCCCAGAATTGTCCACCGGCCATCTGATTAAATATATTAGGGAGGGTCACAAACAGGAGTCCGGGGCCTGCGTCCGGGCTGACTGAAAAGGCAAAACAGATTGGGAAAATGATCAATCCGCTCATCATAGCTACAGATACATCAATTCCGACTATCCGAAGAGCTTCGCCGGGAAGGGCGCGGCTTTTGTCTATATAACTGCCAAATATGGCCATACCACCCATCCCAAGACTTAATGTAAAAAACGCCTGACCCATTGCGGCCAGGATGACTACTGCAGGGCCGGTTTCCATAAAACGATCAATATCAGGAAGAAGAAAAAATTTAAGCCCTTCGATGGCGCCTTCCAATGTGATAGCTTTTAGTACCAGGGCGAATAGAAGAAATAGAAGGGAGATCATCATACTCTTTGATACTTTCTCAACACCTTTCTGAAGGCCGATACTTGTTACAGCGAAACCAAGTATAACTGATAGGATCATCCAAAAGCTCATGGAGAGGGGATCGATCAGCATCGCTTCGAAGAACTGTCCCGTTTCAAAGGAATTCATTCCTGACAGTTGGCCTGTCATTGTAGAATAAAGATATGCGAGGATCCAGCCTGTCACTGTCGTATAGAACATCATCAACAGATAGTTGCCGGCAATGCCAACATGTCCGAAAATATTCCACTTTGTACCTTTCGGCTGAAGTGTTTCAAATGCTTTTCCAATATTCTGATTGGAAGCGCGGCCAACCGATAACTCCATGATCATTACGGGTAAACCGAGGATCAACAGAAACAATAGATAGATCATCACAAATGACGCTCCACCATACTGGCCGGTGATAAAGGGGAAACGCCAGACATTACCCAAACCGACCGCACACCCTGCCGCCAGCAGAAGAAAACCCAGACGGCTTTTTAACATTTCACGAGTTGCTTCTTTAGCCATAATTTATTTCTCTACAATCCAAGCTTCTCTACCCGGTGTTGAAACTGTTTCAAAGCGTACTCTAAAAACCACTCCTTATCCAAACCGAAGGGTACCACATCATAAGGCTCAAATATTTCATGAATAATATTTGTAGCATCATTCAGGTACTCCTCAAGGTGACTCTCCAAATCGACAATCAATTTCGGATTTTCATTTAATATTCTATTGATCAGGTAGAGGCCGAATGCGATATGACGTGATTCATCTTGTTTTAAAAGAGTAATGCCTTTTTGTAGGCCCGGCAACAGGTCATTTTCTGATAACATCTTATAATAGGCTGCGTAACCGGTTTCAGCAAGTGTTCCCTCAACAATCATATTATATGTTGCGGAAGCTTTTAGTTGTGATAGAGGAGAGTCATCATATTGAAGGCGGTTTAGATCGGCCGGTAACTTTTCATAAAATAGTTTTTTATAGTGTGTTTTATGGTATTTCTCAAAATCGGGATGATATCCCATGACATCTCTTATAAAAATGG